>NZ_JAMXFI010000041.1:0-62405 GCF_025460875.1 Microvirga yunnanensis | reverse complement strand
TCAGTCGACGACCTGCATCGGCTCGCCCGTCGTGAGTTCGGCCGGCTGAAGCGTCACCCTGAGATGATCGTCCGCTTCTTTCGCCACGCAGGCCTCTCCGTTACCGGCATCGCGTGAAGATCATTAGAATGGCACCAGGGTCATTTTTGCGGTCAGGAAATTCGAGCGCTTTTTCGGACACTGCGGAAAAAGGATCTTTGGACTGTCCTCTAGGGTGCCAAAAAACTGCAAGAAAATTTGAGGGGCAGATAGCGACCTCTGTTTTGATTGTCAGTTCCACCGAAAAATTACAGCTAGCAAGTAGCGTCTCCAAAAGCGCTCAGGAGCCAAAGCAAAGCTTCGGAGACGCACGACTTCGTCTCTGACCTATCTCCCAAAAGATAGGCAAGCTATCACAGGGGAGGTCAACCGCGCCGATGCGGATGCTCTGAGGCAACTGCCCCAGGCTATCACTGACATCTGAAACCGAGGGCCGACTGCCCAAAATTTGAGGCCATCTATGAACCTCATCAAAGCGGCGCAGGTGATTCGACTGGTATCTAACGTGCTAAGTTACTGATAGCAATATTGAAGTGAGTGTGCCGGAAGAACGCACCAGTGAGTACCTAACAATAAAACTGGCACTATCGAACTGGTACACGGCCGAGGCACCTGGAATAATTCCTGGCACATTGGGCTAATACCCAGGAATGAAAGAGCAATTATTTATGACTCTATAGAATATAATTATCTTGATTCCGGTCTGGTATTTGAGCTGACACAGGCGTAAATGATTAACAGGACTGCTGTTTCCGACACCCTATGCCACTGGTCAGGAGCTATTCAATCGGTAGAAGCGTCAGCTCGAATGAGCTGCTTTTTTTCGGAGGTATCTGGATTTTCCACAGCTCTCATACTGAGCGCGCCACAGAAAGTAGCACGAGATCAACGCTTCCGAGGTCGAGAAAGTAAAACTTTACCGTGGGTTACTCGGTGCATTGAAACAAGAATCTGATTCATACGCGTCGAGAACGTTGTCCCAGAAACCTTCGAGACCGGCGAGCTGTAGCCCGTTATGTTGGCCTCACGGGCTCGCCCGACGAGAGTGGCAAGAGGCGGCGGGAGAAAGGATTGGCCAAGGCAGGCAATCCCCGCGCGCGTCGCGGGCTAATCCAACTGGCCTGGCGGTTTTTGAGGTTCCAGAGCGGCAGCGCGCTCGCGCAATGGTACCGGGCGCGGACTGATGGCCCGAAGGGAGCACGCAAGACCACAATGATTGTCGCGCTCGCCCGCAAGCTGCTGATTGCGCTTTGGCGCATGGTCACCATTGGCGACATCCCGGTGGGCGTCACGCTCCGGCCGACGACCTGAACACGCGACAGGGTTGTTGCGCGACGGGTCGCCTGTCGCGGCAACCCCAGGCGTAGCGATTCGAGGTGGCGGTGACCCGAACAACTCCATGGCTCCAATGCCGTCGACAGAATGGGCCCGCCGCCTCGGAGCCTTGCTGCTGAAGCCATTGACTGCTTCATGGTCAGGGTCCCGTGCAGACCCAACCGAATACAAGGTCGCGGCGCGATGCTTGCGCCCCAAGGCAGGCTCCCCTCGCATTGCTCGCCCTGTTCCTGATCCGGGTTCACGCCCGCCTCACCCTCGCGGTCGACTGCCTTACTTTTGGCCTAGGTGCCGGTAGTCGAGAGACTCAAGGAAAAAGATGCTTAGACCCGCACCACCGACTTGACAGAAAAATCCCCATACAAGGGAGTTGTCTCGGATCGACATATTGCAACGCATCGTCGATCATGGCCTGACCTGTACCGCCGCGGCGCCGCTCCTCGGACTCAGCCAACGCCATGTGCACCGCCTCGTCAGTGCTTACCGTACTCAGGGTGCGTCCGGACTGATCTCCAAGCGACGTGGTAAGCCAAGCAATCGAGGCTATCCAGCCGCGCTCCGCAACACAGTACTGGAACTTGCGCGCGAGCACTACGCCGACTGCGGCGCAACCTTCGTCGCAAAGAAGCTGGCCGAGCACCACGGCGTGCGCGTCTCACATGAGACTGTGCGGCGTTGGATGATTGGCAGTGGCCTATTTAGCGGGAACACAAGAGATCAAGCCAAACGTGCGGCATTCGAGTGGATGCGAGCCGTTCTTCAGAAACGGATTAGCGACGAGGAACTACGCCGCGACAGCGGCGACCTCGCCGAGCTCGCACGCTTGCTCCACTATCTTTATGGTGCCCACCTGTTCAGTCGTAACCGTTCCATGGTCATTCTGGCAAAGAACCATGGGCTGGCGCGAAGTGTGATCTGTGACTTTCTTAGCATCTCCCCGAGAACATTCCAGACGTACTGGCGAGCCTTTGAACATGGCGGGACGGCGGAGCTATTCTCGCGGCGGATCATGCCCGCCCGGAAGGTCGGCAATAATGAAGTCAAGGAGGCGGTGTTTAGCTTGCTTCACGAGCCGCCAGGCAACTATGGCATCAATCGGACATCCTGGAAGATGGCCGACCTTTGCAGAATTCTGCGTGAGAAAGGGCAGCCGGTATCCGCCGAAGTCGTGCGTAAGATCACCAGGGCGGCAGGTTACCGGTGGCGCAAGGCGCGCGTGGTGCTCACATCGAACGATCCAGCCTACTCCGATAAGCTCGGCCGCATTCGCACCATTCTCTCCAGCCTCCGCCCAGACGAAGCGTTCTTCTCGATCGACGAGTACGGCCCCTTTGCCGTCAAGGCAAAGCCCGGACTGACACTGACAGCGCCTGGAGAACAGCGGACTGTGCCGCAATGGCAGAAATCTCGCGGATGTTTGCTCATGACAGCGGCGCTTGAGCTATCTGGCAACCAAGTCACCCACTTTTATAGTGCGGGAAAGAACACCGCGGAGATGATCCGCATGATGGAGGTCTTGGTCGACCAGTATAGAGATCGGAAAAAGCTGTATCTTTCCTGGGATGGGGCCTCCTGGCACATCTCAAAGCGGCTCCTTAAACGCATTGAGGAGCACAATGCTGCCGTCCAGAGTGGTCAAGGCCCGATCATTGAGACGGCACTCCTTCCAACGGGTGCTCAGTTCCTCAATGTGATCGAATCCGTCTTCAGTGGCATGGCTCGCGCGATCATCCACAACAGCGACTACAAGTCGGTGGACGACGCTAAGGCGGCAATAGACCGTTACCTTGAGGAACGCAACGCACACTTCAGGCAGCATCCCCGGCGGGCTGGCAACAAGATCTGGCGCATGGAACGCGAGCCTGCGACTTTTTCTGAAGCGAACAACTGCAAAGATCCACGCTATCGCTAAGGCATTCGTGCCCATGTGGCGCCTCTACGTTACATTGATAGCGCTGCGGCTACCCCGCTCCCCCTTTCGGGAGCAAACCCGAGCGATACTTCTGCTGTAGGGGTAGATCCTTCGGGGAGGAAGCAGAGGAGGTGGCTGAATGTGATTCTTGGCAAATGCCCCTGACTGTCCGACCTTGAAAGGGCATCCTCATCGGCATCCAATAGCCGAGAGATAGAACTGCTTAGATGTGCGCTCGGTTCAAGGAGGCGACGATGCGAACACCATCTGAGGTTGCTGCGATGCTCGAACTCGAACGACGGGGATGGGGCATCCGCCGTATAGCTGCCGAATTCGAAATAGACCGAAAAACGGTGAGGCGTTATGTCCGCGCTGGAGGCTGGACAGGTTACAAGACACGAGGAAGCCGTTCAGAGGCTGTAGCCGTACCAAACGCAACGAACAGCGAGACTCCTTGCCTCTCGGGCGCGCGAGAAGGAACGGCGCGTAAATCCACTGACCAGATCCGATTGGCCGCGGTGGATGGCCAAACACGGCAGGTGCAAAAGGCCACTGAAGTCGCGCCTGCCATCGATTGCTGGCGTGCCATGCAGGTCGATGGTGGGATCAACCTAGCGGAGCTACATGCTTGGCTTGTAAAGGAACACGGTTACACAGGCAGCCTGCGTTCTATTCAGCGATACTGGGCCCGGAATTATCCTGCCCCGTGGGCTCGCACACGTCAGAGAGACGGTGAGCCGGCCTGGCAAGGATTGTTGGGGATTCCTTCGGAAGGTGAGTTACTACGGAGTGATGTTCGCGCTTACAGCCTGCTGAGGCGGCGAGCGGCCAATAAGTTATCTTCGTGGCTGTGGATGCACGAGCTCATGCAGGGTCTGGTTTCGATCGACGGCGCCAAGCGCGAGATCAGGGATACGGAGCAGATTGACGAGCTCCTGCACCGAATCTGGGAAGGGAGACTGTCCGACCGTAATAAGGCTCTGGCCGTGATTGCCAATCGTCGAGGCATCCCCTTGCGAACTATCACCCGTTTCCTGGGCATTACTCGACACACCGCACGGAAGTACGTACGAACCTTTGACGCAGGCGGGGCCAGCGCCCTGTTCTCCCGGCAGGTTCAGTCGCCCCGCAAGGCCGACGATGTTGCTACGAAGCAGGCTGTATTTGCCCTTCTTCATGAGCCACCCGCCAACCATGGCATCAATCGGACGACGTGGAAAATGGCCGACCTCGTCCGAGTGCTGCGGTCACAAGGGTGTTCTGTGTGTCCTCAAGTGGTCCGGGAGATTACGAAAGCGGCTGGCTACAGGTGGCGCAAAGCCCGAGTAGTCCTCACCTCCAAGGATCCTGATTACACCTGGAAATTGGAACAAGTACAATTGATCCTGTCCGGGCTCTCCCACGATGAAGCGTTCTTCTCGATTGACGAGTTTGGACCCTTCGCCGTGAAAATCACAGGAGGGCGGTCGCTGATGCCACCCGGCGAGCAGCGGGTCGTACCACAATGGCAACGTTCGAAGGGTTCTCTGACCCTCACCGCTGCCCTGGAACTCTCGACCAACCAAATCAGCCACTTCTATAGCTCGGCTAAGAATACGACTGAGATGATCCGAATGATGGATCTCCTGGTGGAACAGTATTCGCACCATCGAACGCTTTACCTGTCCTGGGACGCAGCTTCGTGGCACATTTCGAAGCGCCTGACGAAGCACATCGAACAGCATAACGCGAAGGCCGCACCCAAAAACCTGCCTCATGTCAAAACGGCCCCGCTACCTGCGGGAGCACAATTCCTGAACGTGATCGAGTCGGTATTCAGCGGTATGGCGCGTGCAATCCTACACAACAGTGACTACGGATCACTCGACGAGGCCAGAGCTGCGATCGACCGGTACTTTCAGGAGCGCAACTTGTTTTTCCAGCAGAACCCACGCCGGGCTGGGCACAAGATCTGGGGTAAGGAGCGGGAATGTGCCGTGTTTGAGAAGGGAAACAATTGCAAGGACCCCTACTATTACCGGTAGCCGCATCACCAGGAAATCTTGGCTTGGGATCTCTCCGAACAGCAGCTTTTGGCACGCCTGAGACCTACGCCCGAAGACAGCAATCCTCATGGATCCAGACGTTCCGAAAGCGCAGGGAATTCTCGGCTCCTGACCCACTTCGGACGTTCTTCCCCTGTATGAATCTCGTCCAGGGTGAGACTGACGACTGTGCCATTCGCGCAGCCATGTCCTCGCGTGCGGAATCATCGACCCCGGCGATGCGGCGCACATTCCGAGGACCATGGCCTCGTCTGGTGGCGCACTGAGGAGGTTCAGATGGCTCCTCGCACGAAGTATGCCCGGAGCGGCGACGTAGCGATTGCATATCAGGTGATGGGTCAAGGGCCTTTCGATCTGGTCTGGGCACCCGGAGCCATGTCGCAGCTCGACCTCGATTGAGAGATGCCACTGCGGGCTATGTTCCTTGAGAAACTCGGTCAGTTCTGCCGCGTCATCAAGTTTGACATACGCGGCACAGGACTGTCCGACAGGCCGACCCGAATGGCCACGCTTGAGGAGCGCACTGACGACATCCGAGCCGTGATGGATGCCGAGACGATCGAACGTGCCAGTCTCTTCGGTGTCTCTGAGGGCGGCTCAATGGCCTGCATGTTTACAGCCTTGCACCCAGATCGAGTGAGGTCACTCATGATCTGGGGGACACAAGCTCGCTGGAGTTCCGCGCCGGACTACCCCTGAGGCCTGACATTGCATGTGTATGAGGAGTTTCTTCGCTTGATCCGCGGGGATTGGGCCTCAGAGCATTATATCCGCGGCCCCGGTGAAAGGTTGGGGCCTGACATGAATCAAGCGTCGGTGGAGGCAGTCGCCAGGTACATTCAGGCGGCCGCCAGTCCATCGGCCGTTGGGGCTTACGAACGGATGAACCATGACATCGATATTCGCGCCATCCTCCCGGCGATTGTTGTTCAGAGACAGTTGCGAGGGCTAATCCTCCCATAATACGCTCCGGTGAACCATCAATCTGAGAGCATTGGATTCAACATCTGATAGGGCATGCCTGAATGGACGATGGCACTTCAATTACTGCGTCGGTCTTCTCCGCATATCTGAAATGCGCATTAAAGGCGCATCTCTTGGTAGCAGGGCAGACAGTGCCAAGTTCCTACTCTGCCGATAACGAGGAGTTCATTGCAAAGGGGTACAAAACCAAGGCACTACGGCATCTCCGCAAGTCGGTACTGGGGTTTGACCTAGTAGCTTTTTCGGAGGTGTCTCGCGACATCGGGAGCCAGTTGATCACCCGCTATGTTGATTGCGAGGCCGTCGCGTACAGCTGCGTCCAGTCTGAACTTAATTGCGAAGAACTTTCCGCTCGGAAAGCCGCATCAGAGCCTGGCTACGCACCTGTCCTGTTTTCTGCCCGCAATAAGCCTGACCCGCTGGACAACTTCCTTCTGTGCTTTGGTGCCCTAGCGATACGGCAAGTCGTCGGAGCACTCCCAGAAGTCGGGAAGATGATCTATGGCGAATGTCACCGCTGTAAGACCGTGACAGTCGTGGACTATGTTGTCCAAACGCAACGGATCATCGACGAGATCAGGCTGCTCTATGGCGCTCAACAACCGCCACGACTAGTTCTGAAGAAATACTGCGCTACTTGCGACTTTCAGTCGAGATGCCTCCATATTGCAGCCGACCGCGATGATCTTAGTCAACTTGCGACTATCACTCCCAAAGAGCGAACGAAATACAACGAGAAGGGAATATTCACTATAACGCAGTTGTCGTATGGCTATCGACCCCGTCGGCGAAAGAGCGCCAAATCGCACACTAAACACACTGCTCTACCTCCCAGACAAGACCACAAGCTCAAAGCTCTGGCTATAAAGAAGGCACAGATACATGTCGTCGGCGCTCCCACGCTGAAGATCCTAGGCACTCCAGTTTTCTTAGATGTCGAGGGCATGCCGGACCGTGACTTCTACTACCTTATTGGTTTACGATTCGAACGGGCAGGCGCCTGTGTCGAACACTCGTTCTGGGCCAACGGACCGGACGACGAACGCGGCATCTGGGGCGAATGTCTGCAGACGCTCAAGGAAGTCGAAAATCCGCAGATTGTGCACTATGGCAGTTACGAGAACCGGTTCCTTAGAAAAATGAAGGAGCGGCATCCGCTGGCAACCGACGACAGAGAATTTGTCGATCGGCTCATAGATACGTCGGTCAACCTCGCCAGTTGCATCTATGGAAAAATATACTTCCCAACGCACTCGAACAGCCTGAAAGATATCGGCCGCTATCTCGGCTTTTCATGGACTTGGTTGCAGGCTTCGGGATCCGCTTCGGTACTTCTGCGCCGAAAGTGGGAGATCGGAGATGACGATGACGAGACGAAGCATCAACTGATCACCTATAACATTGAGGATTGCCGAGCAGCCGAAGTGGTGGCGGAAGCTCTGGTCCGCATATGTGAAGGCGATTGCACCGACAACTCGTTGAGGTTGGAGGCGGTCAACGTGAGTTCATTGGAGGTGGGTTTTCAGTCGACCTTCGGGAAATTCGCCGCTGTCTTGCCTGAGTTCGCAAAAATCAATTCAGCTGCCTACTGGGACTATCAGAGATCAAAGGTATACATTCGGACAGATAAGAAGATCCGGCAATCTATCACAAAATCGAAAAGGACCCACGCGAACTTGGCGGTTGATAAGGATGCGAATATTGATGTCCCGTTAGAACACTGCCCTAAATGTCACTCGGAAAATCTCTCTGTAATAGATAGTCCCGCTCACTTGGTCTTCGACCTGAGATTCACCGGCCGGGGAATCAAGCGATGGGTTGTCCGGTACCATTATCGGAAATATAGATGCCACGAATGCTCGACCGTGACGACGTCATATCACCGGGACTGGCAATATGGGCCGAATCTTCGCGCCTACGTTACCTACCTTCTGATCGAAATGCGCCTTTCTAACCAGAAGATATCTGACCACATTACATCATTGTTCAACCTACCTGTCCGCACGAACACGCCGAGCTACATAAAATATCAGATGGCCGACAAGTACGAAGCGACGTATCGCCAGATCCTCACTCAGATCACGCAGGGATCTCTTGTGCACGCCGATGAGACAAAAGCTGGCGTCACCAAAGGTGCTATAAACGGTGGTGGGCACTACATGTGGGTCTTCACGAATCTAACTTCCGTCGCGTACGTACCCGCGGAAACCCGTGAAGCGGCGATCTTGGAGGAGGTATTGAAGGGGTTCAGCGGGGTACTGGTGTCGGATTTCTATGCCGCATATGACTCGGTGCCTTGCGCGCAGCAGAAGTGCCTGATCCACCTAATGCGGGACATAAATGAGCAGGTGTGTAAGAATCCGTTCAATGAGGAACTGGCGTCGATCGCGCGGGGATTTGGCGATTTGTTGCGAGAGATCGTCGAAACGATTGACACATATGGCCTGAAGGCGCGGCACCTCAGAAAGCACAAGCGGCCGGCAGTGAGCTTCATCGAGAACGTCATAACGCTCGAATGTAAGACAGAAGCCGGATCCGTTTTGAGAAAGAGGATCGAGAAGAATAGGGGCAGGCTGTTCACATTCCTCGAATACGATAATGTGCCCTGGAATAACAATAACGCGGAGCACGCCGTTCATGCGTATGTGAAGTTGCGAAATGGCCTGATAGCGAGCACTCCGAAAGGAGCGAAAGAATACGCCATTCTGTTGAGCATCCAGCAAACGCTACATTATAGAGGGAGAAATTTTTTAGATTTTCTTCGGTCTGGCCACACGGATATTGATGAATACACGAATATGCGCGGAAGGAGCATCGAAGGTAAGGCATCAAACGTCCCGCATGTAGGCTCGTTCTGTTCCAAGGGGCGAGGGATCAAGGACTAAAGCTCGAGCACAACTTCAGCTTCCCAAGAAAGTCGGGATGAGGCTTTGATTCATATCGAGGAGTTGCCGCGAGCTTGACAGGGCTTGGAGTAGGGCTGCATGCGCCACCTTGGCAACTGCTGCCCGATCAGTCCTGGAAAGCTGCGCCACACGTCAACATCTGTACGCCACGACCAGCCCATACTGGGCATGGCTACCCCAATGCGAAGAGACGGAGGAGCTCTATGGACGTTGAGGCCGCGACCCAAGCCTTCGCGAGTGCAGGTCACGATCTACCCAGAGAGGCCATGCAATGGGCGCTCGACAACTGGGACGAGGCCGCCCCCGCACTGCTCAGCATACTGGAGCGCTTCGTCAGCGGAGCGGATCGATCGGACGAGGCGGCGAGCGCAGTGTTCTTTTTCCTCCACCTTGCGGGCGAGAAGCAGGACACACGCGTGTTCTCACTCTTATGCGATCTTGCGCAGGATGGTGAAGCTATTGAACCGTTGTTGGGCGATAGCATTACGACGACCTTCAAGCAAATCCTGATCAGCACCTATGACGGCGATCTCGACACCCTCAAGGGCGTGATTGAGGCGTCGGAGGCGGATGAGTTCGTTCGTGCTGGGGCCTTGGAGGTGCTGGCCTATCTGACGGCGACTGGGCGCATCCCTCGAGACGAGACGGAAGCGTACCTGTTCCGGCTCTATGACACCCTGCGACCGGCGCATGAGAGCTTTGTCTGGACGGGCTGGGTACGGGCCGTAGCACTCCTCGGCTTTGAGGCTTTGTCTGATGTTGTCCGCCAAGCCTTCCGGCGCGGTCTGATCGATCGCATGGTCATGAGCTATGACGATTTTTTCCAGGATCTAGGGCGCACACTGGCCGATCCCAAGCGCATGATAGGTTTCCATCACGACAGGATCGAGCCGCTCAAGGATGCAATTGGCGAGCTCTCGAGCTGGTACGCTTTCTCGGATGCGGCCAAGCGGGATCAGGTGCGGCGGGCCACCACGCCCGGAGATGCCCGCCTGTTCCTTGCCGATACGCCCCTTCCTTTTGCCGACCCGTTCAAGGGAGTCGGCCGAAACGATCCCTGTCCATGTGGCAGCGGTAAAAAGTTCAAGAAGTGCTGCCTCCATTGAGGATCTCCCGCCCTCCTTCCGTGTCTGCTGAAAGAGGACACTCCACGAGCTGACACAATCGGCGGTTTCTCAGATCTGCAGCACTGGATCAGACCCTTCGTGCTCAGTTTTATTCCTGCTGTCACGCTTGCCACCTGTGCGCTTCCCCTGATAGCGGGCGCATGGGCGGCGGTGGCACAGGCAGCGACATAGACGAGGCTCCCCCTGAGTACTGGGACCAGCGTATACCAAAGGCGAGGTGAGTAAGAGTAGATCTGCTAGGGTTCTCTCAGTCGCGCGCTGAGGTGACATGCCGAACTAGATCCGCGTCGCAGTGATTATGACCCTTTGGCGAGTGGCTCGGGCGAGGCGGTTTTTGGATAGGCGCGGCCCATTTTGGCCCGGGCGTTTTCGGTGGTGAACATCCAGGTGATGCGGGCGCCGGCGGCGTTGCGCTCGCGCTCCCAGGCGGCAATTTCCTGCTCCAGCCGGGCGCGATCATCGATCCGCCGGTCCAAGCACTGCCCCTTGAGCACCCCGATCTCGATCTCGACCATGTTCAGCCAGCTTGCGTGCTTGGGGGTGAAGTGGAACTCCAGTCGCCGCAGGAGGCGATGCGCCTCGTCCGGCGAGAAGGTCTCGTAGAGCGCGCCGGGCGTGTGCGTCGACAGATTGTCCATCACCACCCGGATCCGCGCGGTCTGCGGAAAGTCCACATCCACCAGCTCGCGCATGCACACAGCAAAGGTAATCGGCCGTTCAAGGCCGCCTTACGAAGCTTGTCGTGTTGTGTGAGTTTACGTCGTTAACGACGTCGTTGTTGACGTCAGCAAGGCGTAAGCAATGCGGCAAGAGATACTGACAGGCGTGGAGCGCCGGCGACGCTGGTCACAGGAGGATAAGCGCAGAATCCTGAGCGAAGTGGGTGTGGAGGGCGCGAGCGTTTCCGATGTAGCCCGGCGCCATGATGTCACCCGGCAACACCTGTACCAGTGGCGGCGGGAGCTGCGTCGCAAGCACCTGACCGCGGGAGAACATTCGACCCTGGTGCCCGTGGAGGTCTCTGACGATCTCACTGCGGCAGCGGCCCTTCCTGCAACCGGCCGTGATGCCGATCACCAGCGCATTGAGATCATCCTGGGCAACGGCCGCATCCTCAGGGCGAGCACCGGATTGTCCGATGCGGTGCTGATGCGCCTGATCCGTCTGACGGAGGCCGCATGATCGGACCGGGCACAGGCGTCCGGGTCTATCTCGCATGCGGTGTCACCGACATGCGCAAGGGCATCGATGGTTTGGCCGCCATCGCCCAGGATGCGCTGGGCCAGAAGCCGACCGGCGGCGCGGTTTTTGCCTTCCGCGGACGGCGCGGGGATCGCATCAAGCTGCTCTACTTCGATGGGCAGGGCTTTTGTCTGTACTACAAAATTCTTCAGAACGGCCGTTTCCCATGGCCGTCCCCGGCCGATGGAACCGCGCGCCTGACCTCGGCGCAACTGGCGATGCTGTGGGAAGGAATCGATTGGCGCCGCCCGCATTGGGGTGCGCCACCAGCCCGCGTGTCGTGACGGGTTGCTTGTGCTATTGTGCTGATGGCGCATCATAAAAGCTGCGCGTCTTGCTGGTCTCTGCTAAGCTTTCCGTCATGGATGCTTCGCCTGAATCGCTGCCCGATGATGTTGCTGCCCTGCGCGCGATCATCGCCGCACAGCAGGCCGAGATCCACAAGCTGACCTCGTCAGCGCGAGCCTTTGAGGCCCTGATCGAGGCGTTGCGGATCCAGATCACCCGGCTCAAGAAGCAGAAGTTTGGCGCCTCGTCCGAGAAGATCGCCCGCGAGATCGAGCAGCTCGAACTCGCTCTCGAAGGGCTCGAGATCGAACGTGCCGCGGCCGACCCGAGTTGTGAAGACCCGGACGACGAGCCGGCCTCTATCCCCGAGCGGGCGGCACCGCGCCGGCGCGGCAAGCCCCGTCTGACCGGCGACGTGGTCCGTGAGCGGATCGTGCTCGATCCCGGCAGCTGCTGCCCGGACTGCGGCGGCGCGTTGCGGCTGGTTGGCGAGGACGTGTCCGAGATCCTCGACTTCGTGCAGGCCAAGCTCAAGCTGGTCGAGACGGCACGGCTCAAGAAGTCCTGCCGCCGCTGCGAGGCGATGGTGCAACCTCCCGCGCCAACCCGGCCGGTGCGGCGCGGCATGGCGGGTCCGGGCCTGCTCGCGCATATTCTGGTCAGCAAGTTCGACGATCATCTGCCCTTGTACCGTCAGGGCGAGATCCTGGCGCGCCTGGGCGCGGATATCCCGCGCTCAACCCTGATCGACTGGTGCGGCCAGGCCGTTGCGGCCCTCAAGCCGCTGACCGCCCTCATCAGACGACACGTCTTTGCGAGCACAAGGCTACATGCCGATGACACGCCGATCCGCGTGCTCGATCCCAAGGTGGTGGTGGCCTCGCAAGGAACCCGGCGGGCGGTCAAGGAGGGGCGGATCTGGGTCTATGTTCGCGACGACCGCCCGTTCAGCGGCGGTGATCCGCCGGCGGTGGCCTACTTCTTCTCGGTCGATCGCAAGGGCGCCCATCCCCAGGAGCATCTCGCCGGCTTTGGCGGCATTCTGCAGGCCGACGCCTATTCCGGCTTCCGGGCACTGTACGAACCTGACCCGCTCAGCGGCGTGGCGCGGATCCGGCAAGCCGCGTGCTGGGCTCATCTGAGGCGCGACTTCCACGACATCTGGAAGAGCACGCAGTCGGTGATTGCGGCGGACGCGCTGGCGCAGATTGGTGCGCTCTACGACATCGAGCGGGCGATCGCCGGGCAGCCAGCCGAGACGCGCTATGCCGTACGGCAGGACAAGAGCAAGCCGAAGGTGGAGGCGTTCAAGGCCTGGTGCGAGCGTCAGCTGGCGCAGCTTCCCGGCAAGGGCGAGCTGGCCAAGGCGATCCGCTACGGGCTGAACCGGTGGGAGGCTTTTACCCTGTTCCTGGAGGATGGCCGGATCGCCATCGACAACAATCCGGCCGAACGCGCGATCCGGCCGGTGGCCCTGGGGCGCAAGAACTTTCTGTTCGTGGGATCAGACGCGGGCGGGGAGACGCTGGCGGATGCGATGACGGTGATCGAAACGGCCAAACTGAGCGGCTTGGATCCGGAAGCTTATCTGAGGGATGTTCTGGCGCGGATCAATGACCACAAGATCAACCGTCTCGATGAACTTCTGCCGTGGAACTGGACGCGAACGGGCGTCGTGCAGGATCGGGCGGCCTGAGCATGGCGGCGATTGCTCACGTGCTGACCCTTGCCCGTGTGGCCGAACTTCTGGGCGAGGATGAAGACCTGCATGAGCTGAGCATCGAAATGGAGCCCGAGGACGGCATGATCGGCGTGCATGGCGTTGGGGACGATTATACCCCCGCCTTCACCCAGGCCGGGATCGAACACCTGCGCTACCTCATTGAGCTCCACAAAGCCGATGCTCAGCGCGCGTCAGAGGCCGTGGCGACAAAACGGGATCCCGGGTCCTGATCGGCCGGTTACCAGCAAAGTCCTTGGCCGTCCGGCGATCCGTGACGCTCACTTTGCGCCAGGGCCGGTGCGCATCCACCATCACGAACAGGTTCACCGTGCCGCAGCGGCGGTACTCGTAATCGACCCGCTCGACCTGCCCGGGCGTGGCCGGGAGCGGCGGACGCGTCTCGCCGATGAGCTGGACCGGGCTCTCATCGAAGCACACCACTGGCCGCATCGGATCAGGCCCCTCAGCATAGAGATCAAGCACGTCCTCCATGCGGGCGACGTAGTCGCCATCGATCTTCGGAACGCACCACATCTTCTGCTGCCAGGGCTTGAGCGCGTTCTCGCAGAGGCGCCGGCGCACTGTCTCGCGCGACAGGCTCTCATGGTGGGTCAGCCGCACGATCTCGCCGGCCAGGAGCTCCAGCGTCCAGCGGGCCCGGCCCGCCGGCGGCTGTGCGCAGGCGGTCGCCACCAGCCGCGCCTCCTCCGGGCCTGAGAGCTTGCGGGCGGCACCGGGACGGGGCTCCTCGCTGAGCGCCCGCTCCAGGTTGCCCTCCACGAAGCGGCGCTTGGTCCGGTACACGGTCGAGCCGCCCACAGCGACACTCTGGGCAATCGTCTCGTCCGGCACGCCGGCATCAGCCGCCAGCAGGATCTGCGCGCGCTTGAGCTTGCGGGCCGCCTACTTGCCGCCGCTGAGCATCGCCTGGAGTTGGGTGTGCTCGGCCTCGCTCAGTTCAACCCGGTAGCGTATGTTCATCTGGGCCTCCCGCGTGAGAGGCCCAACTGAATCAGCCGATGTATCGAGCGTGTGGCGGATGTCTGAGAAAAGCTTCACCGACCGGCAGGGCCAGTACCTGGCCTTCATTGATGCCTACACGCGCGTCCATGGCCGCCCTCCGGCTGAGACCGACATGCAGCACCATTTCCAGGTCACGCCGCCTTCCGTGCACCAGATGATCCTGACCTTGGAACGGGCCGGCCTGATCCGCCGCCAGCCCGGGGTGGCGCGAAGCATCGAGGTGTTGGTCGCCCCTGAAGGCCTGCCCCTTCTCCGCCACCCCCAACCGGTCAAATCCTCTGCGCCGAGGATCTAGGAGCACGTATGCTACGCCATCGAGCCACATCGAGGGTCAACGGAAGGAGCGGCAGGACGAGAGGTCCGGACGTCGCGCTTAGGCACGCTGAATACGATGACGATGACTATCCCATAGACGGACTTGCACCTGACGATCTGCCAGTACGGGACATCACAGAGCATCAAGAGGAATGGCACACAGAAGGCAGGGCGAAGACCAAAGCTTTGGGTAAGCCTACGTCGGGTTCTGCTGATGTTGCTCCAGCTGGGCGTGTCGACAACCCGTCTGAGATTGCTCCCTCAACACAGGGCACACTCCGAGACCACGAGCCTGCTAACGAAACACCTTCACCCGAGTCGCACGTCGAAGAGGCTGGAGCCACAGAGCTTCCTACTCAGTACCAGTTGCCGGGACTTGAGCCTGATGACGCCTCAGGACCCAATCATACGCGAAAGCGTCAAACGCGCTCGAGGCGAGCGCGGATGTCGTCAAACAACAGCGCCCTCAGGGCGGCTCAGATCGAACTATGGCTGGATACTACCAACCGCCTCACGTCCGAGACGTAGCCTCACTCGCGTCCGAATCGGGCCGCCTCAGCCAGACTGAGCTTCCGTCGCTGTTACTCATTTATTATCCCGCTATCTAAGTCGAAGGTGCGGCAGGGAAACGGAGAATGAGTAAGCTATTGTAAAAGCTAGCGATCTTGGGAAGAGTCGCACTTCCGGCCTACGGTTTAGGAATCACAGGCTCGGAGCTATCTGGGGCAGAATGTTACAGAAATTCTGCCCCAGATAGCTCCGCATTCCGCGTGAACGTCCCTTTATGGCACTGGGCGGAAGTAGAACGATGGTCTGCTCTCGCAAGGAGCAGCGGACGTTCCTGGAGGTCAGGGGATTGGCAGAGTTTGACCCACTCCGGACCTTCCCGGATCAGTTCTCCCGTCCGAGTCCATGCTCTATAACGTCCCGTTGCCGGAAGTTAAGCCTCAGGTCGCGCGGAGCTGCTGACCCCAAATCGACGGGGAGCAAGATCGGTTCTTTCCAGAAGCTCATAGGTCTGCATGACCTGCGTGACATCGGTTCTGGTCTGGTGCCATTCCGCGAGGTTGCTCCGGAGTTCCTCAAGGAATTTCTCGGCCCGTGTCGTGTCGTGGCCATCGGCCCGCAGTTGCTCGATCAGGAGCATCTGCTCGGTCACGCGCCGCTTGCCCTTTGCAACGAACTGGTCGAACTTCGCTCGGTCTTCCTCGTCCTTGCGCAGGAACGCCGCGTAGTTGGACATCAATTCTTCTCCGCTCCACACGGATTAGATATGATGGAACATGATGTCGCCAGAAGCGGAGATGTACTGAGGGATCGTCCGAGCAGACACGCCGGATCCGGTCGGATACTGAGGTGGCATCGGCACCGTTACTTTTGCCCCTACGGGCCGGACCTTGAAAGCGCCCGTTGCATCAGCGGGCGCTTTCTTTTTGCTAGATCAACTTTCAGAGTGACAACCTCATAGGCAGCGGCAGTTCGGCCGCTTAGCCTGCATTCATTCCATATCGGACCTTATGCGACATTGATAACGATCCGGAAGGCCGTCTAGTGGCACACCTGCGACCTAAGCCCGAGGGCAGCAATCCTTGCGTAACCGGAGGTTCCGAAGGAGTCAGGAATTTCAGTGGGTGACCCAAAGCTGTCCTTCGCTCACGCGCGAAGCGTTACTTGTCTGTCTTGGGAACCGTTCGGGGATCGTAGGGGTAAACCGGCCGGTCGAGCAGCGCACGGCTCTCCTCGATCGCGCTCTCTTCGACCGCCTGCGCGGTCCGCCTACGGCTTTCCTGGATCAATGGCCGGCGTAGCTGCCATACATGCTGATCGAACTGCAACTTGCTCATGGTCTACAGCATGGGCCGATTGGGCCATGGCCGTCTTAAACCACGTTACATGCCTTTGCTGTTCCATACCGGCTTTATGCGCATGACGCGGCGCCGTTTGGATTTCTCAACGGCATGGGCGCATAATGCGGCCATCAGGGGCCGGTCACCCTGCGCAAGCAACGCGCCGTCGTGGAGCGGCTGGATCCCGGTGCGGCGGAACCCGACAAAGACACGGGCTCATGAGTTCCGGCGGGGTGCAGGATTCCTGGACCAAGGAACTGGACGGACTTCTTCGACTGCCGCCATTCCGGCTCTGCGAACCTCCGCGTTCGTTTTAGGTCTATTCCTCGGGCTCAGGAAGCGGCTGTGCCAACCCGCCCGCAGCACCAATGCCGGTGTGGGGCTGACTGATCTTGACGGCTGAGGGAAGCACTGGGACTGGAGCCTCAGCCGGTATCTCGGCCCGATCGGACGGCAGCACCGTCCGCACAGCGGCAACTAAATCGGCTGGCCTGTAAGACTTGGACATGAACACTGCGCCTGAGGGAAGCACCGTCGGCCCTGGTGCCATTCGGCCGGACGTCACCACAATTCCGATGTGAGGCCACGCCTGTTTCACCACACGCGCCAGGGTGAAGCCATCCAGCGAACCCGGCATCTCCACGTCGGTCACCAGGGCGCGAACGTCGGCTGTCGCCTCAAGCACGGTTAGGGCTTCATCGGCATTGACCACCTCAACGACTTTGAAGCCGCCTTCCTCCCGGAGCACATCCGCAGCCGTCATGCGAACGAGCGCCTCGTCCTCCGCAAGGAGAACAACCACCGGCTGATGACCGTACTGATTGGTGTTCATGGCCAACCCTTTTCCCACGTTTGCAGTCAGACAGGAGTGCTGGGGCGCTCAGGGCTGGGTGGCTTGAAGCCAACGCCGGCCGGAAGAACTGCGGCGGCTGGAACTCGTCATAGTCCTCTCTCTCGCGAGAGGATCGCGCAATCGTGCCGCAGCTCAGGAGAGCTCCATACAGGGCTTCCGGAAACTAGGCGGCCTTGCCCATTAGGACTTGTCCGATCCAAGCTCCAGCCTCCTCGGGCGTCCTGAACAGGGGCGCCTCGCGAACGTTGGACTTGCCGAATCCGGCTTCCAGGTGCCACCGCCCCTTGTGCTGGGGGTCATGGTGCCTCCCGTCAAGGCGGACGAACACGGCCGTGAGTTGCCCATCGGCGAGGATGAGCCTGCCCTCGCTGTCATGACCATCGACGAGCACACGGAGGGGATGGAGCGAGATGTCGAGGCTCATGTCTTTGCCTTCAGGTTGGGGCAGGAAGCTCAACTGCGAAGGAGCCAAACACCCAGGAGAAACAAGGACGCCTACGTACATCCTTTGGCCCAAACAGTCTTTCAACCAGGTGTGGGTTCGCGACTAACATAAGTTGGGGTGGGCGCAGTATAACGGTCCTGAGTGAATGATGGTCATCTTGGTCGCGTCCGATTGGAACGATAAAGTTATTGCGAACAACTAACATAGGTTTGGGACAACCCAACGTTTATGTGAGACTGCTATCTCATTATCAGCCACTGACCTTGGGCGCTGGTGACTGAGAGACATGTGCTCCCGCCTGCAAAACAGGGAGCCGCCTCATGCACTCACCTTCCCATCCCGCTTACAATCCGCTTATCCGCAAGCTGGAAAGCATCTTTGATCTGACCGACGATGAGCGGCAGGCCCTGCAAGACTTGCCCATGCAGGTGTCGGCGCTCAAGGAGGATCAGGACATCGTGCGCGAGGGGATCGTCCCTCCCGGAGTTGCCTGATCCTGAGCGGCTTTGCCTGCACCTACAAGATCACAGGGCAAGGCAAGCGCCAGATCGTCTCGTTTACCATTGCCGGCGACATTCCCGACCTCCAGAGCCTGCACCTGAAGGTGCTCGACAACAGCGTGGCCACCTTGAGCCCATGCAGCGTGGGGTTCATCACCCACGAGGATCTGCGCCACCTCTGCACCCGTTTTCCGCGGATCACGAGCGCGTTCTGGCGCGAGACCCTGATCGATGCGGCCATCTTCCGCGAGTGGGTGATGAATGTCGGGCGGCGTGAAGGCGTCAGCCGCACGGCCCACCTCCTATGCGAGCTGATGGTGCGCCTGAAGGCTGTGGGACTGGTCGAGGACCATGCCTGTGACCTGCCGATCACCCAGGTGGAGTTCGCCGATGCGCTCGGTTTCACCCCGGTGCATGTCAACCGAGTGTTCCAGCAGATGCGGGCCGAGGGTCTCATCGTGACCGAAGGGACACGGCTGACCATTCCCGACTGGGACCGGCTGAAGCAGGTGGGCGAGTTCGACCCGACCTACCTGCATCTGGAGATTGAACAGGCCGCCGCATGAGCCTTATCCTTCAGCCCATCCGCGTGGCGACTGGCTTCGATGAGGACGGCATGCTGGTCCTTGACGAGGAGCAGCGGTTGGTGGCGGTGCTGGTCCGGCTCTCGGACAACAACGAGGTGGCTCCCGGACGGTGGTACGTGGAAGCAAAGTTCGGTGTCCTGGAAGGATTGGGGCACCCGACCTACGCCGATCTGGATGCCGCCCTCGAAGGAATCGCCCAGCACCTTGCCAGCCGCCGCTGAGTCGGCTTGGCAGTTCCACAAATGGCCTTCTTCGAAGGTGAGTGTCCCTGTATCCGGAACGTCTGGAGATGGTACTCCTGAGACCTAAGCTCGAAGGCAACAATCCTGATCGAACCAGACGTTCTCAACGCGAAGGGAATCTCGGTCCCTGACCCGAAGGGGACTTTGCAGTGGATGAGGAGTAGTGATGAAAGCGGTACTGGTCCTCAGTTCTGGAGATCCCCAATGACACGGATGTGAGGTCCCTAAGGTGTCTGCACGAACAGCGCCGCCTTGACCAGACGGTCGGGGCCGAAGTCCTCCTCAGCCTCAAGGGCGAGGAGTTCGGCGAGGCGGGTCCGGGCGCGGTTGATGCGGCTCTTGATCGTGCCAATGTTGACACCGCAGATTTGGGCGGCCTCCTCATAGGAGACACCCTCGGCACCCACGAGCAGCAACGCCTCACGGTGCTCGACACTGAGCTTGGCCAATGCCGCCTCCATGTCCGTGAAGTCCAGGCGCGAGCCTTGTTCGGGCATGATCGCCAGCTTGCCAGCCAACGCCCCTTCCGGATCGTCCACCTCCCGGCGGCTGCGGCGCATATCGGTGTAGAACTGGTTGCGCAGGATGGTGAAGAGCCAGGCCTGCATGCTCGTGCCGGGCTGGAACTTGTCGAGGTTCTCAAGCCCGCGCAAAAGTGCCGCCTGCACGAGGTCGTCCGCATAGGTAACGTTGCCGGTCAGCGAGATGGCGAAGGCACGCAGGTGCGGAATGGCCTTCAGCATCGCTTGGCGGACGGGATCCTCACTCGCCATCAGGGCCGCCCTGTTTTGTGTCCAGTTGCGCAAGAAGCTGAATGAGCCGGTCGGGCACCGGCTCATTCATCAGATGGGAATAGAAGGTTTGGAGCTGCTCCCCTAGGAACGTCGCCACATGGGGCGGCAGCACCGGCTCGGGACCTGGATCGCCGTTGGCGTTCAGGAGGTCCTCAAGGGTGTCCGGTTCGATCAGAGTGGCGTTGGTGTTGAGGTTGTTTGTGGGCACGCTTGCTTCTCCAGACACTGCCAGGGTGCCCTCTAGTCTTGTGGGGGTGCGGAAGACACCCTGCCTTACGTCAGCGAGGGAGTGCCGCCATTCACCTGCGATAATCGTGACGGGCGCAGGACGAGTTGACGCATCTCCTGCCTCATCAGGAAGATCTAGCCAGGCTTCACCTATGGAGGTGAGAGCGTCCCTAAACTGGACAGATTTCAGGAATGGAGCCTGGGACTGGGTGGCGTCCGCCCTGACACGGCCATGAGGGTTGTCAGCACCACCTTCATCAAATCCTCACGGCTGGTGGGCTTTTCGAGCCAAGGGACGCCCTGAAGCTCAGACGGTACGCCCTGACTGATCGGGTAGCCGGAATAGATCACAAACGGGATGGCCCGCCCGGTGAGATCCCCAGCAAGTCCTGTGGCACAGCCATCCTTGAGCATGAAGTCGACAATGGCCACGTCAACTGTGTTGGCCTCCAGCCAGGCCCGCGCCTCGGCCAGGGAGCCTACGGTCTGCACGGCGATGCCGGCGTCCTCAAGGTAAGTCTCGATCGACATGGCAATGAGCGCCTGATCCTCAATGACGAGGCAGCAGGGCTGTTCGGTCATTTCGCTGTTCATAGTCTCACCGCTACAGGAGGGCCGAGAAGCCGGCATTCACTTAAGTTGAGCTGCACGGCTTCAGGCGCGGGCGCGCAAAAGAACTCCCTCGCCAGTTGCAACCAGCGAGGGAGCCTTTCCGATAGCTGAGGACCTTGAGGGCCTGAGGCAAGGGAAAAGCTCCCAGGTGCCTGCGACACCGATCGATACCATGGTGATTGCCAATCCCAGGCTGAACGCGGCAACCGTCGCGGCGCCGAGCGGGAACTGGCCGAGTTGGAGCAGGAACAGCAGCACGGTGATCGGGGCCGGACGGAGGATCAGGCCGCCCGTGATGACATTGCTGCCGTTAATCGTGAACTGGCACCCGATCTGCCCGGCGTCCCAGTGACGGTCGGGGCCGTGGAGTTGCCCGGGCACGGTTGCGTCGCGCCGTCACTCATCGTCGGGCCTACGGGCACCGAGAGACATGGCGGAGCACAGGCTCAGCACGTGAAGTCCCAGTGCGGCCGCGAGGGCGACCAGCAGGCCCCACGGCGTATCCACGGAAGCCGGGCCATGCTTCAGCACGGCGAAGATCACCGCGGCCGACAGGATGATGCCCGCGCCGGAACGGATACCACCTTGGCTCGGGATCATTGCGCCCCTCGGCTTGTCTGCCGCTCCAGCCGCTGATCGGCACCCTTCCTAAATGGCGATCCGGACAATTCTGCCATGACGCTCCTGCTCGGCCAACCGGACGATGGTCTGCGCCATCGGACAGAGACCTCGTGAACAAGGATCAGGCTACCGTGGTTCCCGCCGTATCCGTGCGTGGAGGGATTTGGAACGCTCGCACACCCAGGTCGACGGCTAACTTATGTTACTCGCAAGGGTAGAAAGCAGCGATCAGCCTTCAACTCCTTGATTCTGTCGCGCCCCACGGAACATGGGCGGGCCGCCACGGTTTGTATGCACCTGGACACGTCGTTCCAGGCAGTCGTCAGCAATCCTCAACCCTGGCACGCCTCCGCTTTGCGTAAAGCGGATGGCAACGGTCCCGTCGTGCCGATGTGTATGCCCTTTGGAGCCAACAGCATGATCCGTGATGCAGCGGACACCCCAAACGCCGAACTTCCCTACACGCTGAACGAAATTGAGACGGGACTCGCTTCGGAGCAGCCGTCGCCGACACCCTCTGGACCGCCGATGAGAGTTGTCGAGCGCGGCGTGTACCGCGGCCCGCATCTCTACGGCTCGCTGCCCATGATCCGCATCCAGGTGGATCTCGGCGCGCTGGAGGACTGGCCTTCGAACAAGGTGCCGGGCTTCAACGAGCGCCTTCTGACGCTGTTGCCCGGCCTCGGGCGGCACGGGTGTTCGTACAACGAGCCTGGCGGGTTCATAAGGCGGTTGGAGGACGGCACCTGGCTCGGTCATGTGGCCGAGCACGTGGCGATCGAGCTGCAATCCCGCATCGGCCTCGGCGTCACACGGGGCAAGACCCGGTCCGTCAAAGGCCAGCCCGGCGTCTACAACGTGATGTTCGCTTACGAGGAAGAAGCTGTTGGCCTGCTCGCCGGGCGCCTGGCCCTGCAACTCGTGGACTCTCTCCTGCCGTCCGGCTTGCAGGGCATCAGGGGACTCGACCGCATCTGCGAGGCGCATGAGACGGTCATGCGGGACGGCACGTTCGACCTGGATGCGGCGATCGATCAACTCCAACGCCTGCATCGCCGCGTGGCCCTCGGCCCGACCACCCAGTCGCTGATGCGCGAGGCCGAGCGGCGGGGAATCCCCGCCATCCGCCTGGACGACCAGAGCCTGGTGCAGCTCGGGACCGGACGGCACCAGAAGCGCATCCGCGCCAGCATCACGAGCCAGACCAGCCAGATCGCCACCGATGCGGCGAGTGACAAGGACCTGACCAAGCAGCTTCTCAGGGACGCCGGCCTGCCAGTGCCGCGCGGTGTCATTGTGCGCCGGGCCGACGACGCCGTGCGCGAGGCCGGCCGGATCGGCTATCCCGTCGTGACCAAGCCGCTCGACGGCAACCATGGCCGCGGCGTGAGCATCGGCCTTGCCACCCCGGAGGCGGTGCGGGACGGCTTCGAGGAGGCGGCCCGGCACGGCCGGCGGATCATCGTCGAGCAGCAGTACCAGGGGCGTGACCACCGCATCCTGGTGGTGAACGGTGAGGTGATCGCCGTGGCCGAGCGCGTCCCGGCCCATGTGGTGGGCGACGGCAGTCGCAGCATCGCCGCGCTCGTCGACGAGGTGAACCGGGATCCCCGCCGGGGTGAAGGGCATGAGAATGTCATGACGCGGATCAGGCTGGACGATCACGTGCAGGGTGTGCTCGCCAAAGTGGGCTTGAGCATCGACAGCGTCCCGGCGAGAGGCCAGGTCGTGTACCTGTGCGACACGGCGAACCTGTCCACCGGCGGCACGGCCATTGACCGTACCGACGACATCCATCCCGACAACGCCATGATCGCCCGCCGCGCCGCGCGGACCATCGGCCTCGACATCGCGGGCATCGACTTCATCGCGCCCGATATCACCCGCTCGGTGCACGAGACCGGCGGCGGGATCATCGAGGTCAACGCGGCGCCGGGCTTCCGCATGCACCTCCAGCCCTCGCAAGGGCGGCCCCGCAACGTGGCCCGCCCGGTGATCGAGATGCTGTTCCCGCGCGGTGCGCCGACCCGCATCCCGATCCTGGCGATCACGGGCACCAACGGCAAGTCCACCACGGCCCGCATGATCGGGCACATCATGCATGCCCATGGGCTGTGCGTGGGGATGACCTCGACGACCGGAATTTACATGAACGGCCGCAGGGTGGTGGAGGCCGATGCCTCGGGCCCATGGAGCGCCCGCGCCGTGCTTCGCGACCCGACCGTCGACGTGGCGGTGCTAGAAACGGCCCGGGGCGGCATCCTGCGCGAGGGCCTCGGCTTCCCGGAGGCCGATGTCGGCCTCGTCACCAATATCCAGCCGGATCATCTCGGGCTCAAGGGCATCGAGACGGTCGAGGATCTCGCCTGGGTCAAGTCGGTGGTGGTCGAGGCCGTGCACCGCAATGGCACCAGCATCCTCAATGCCGACGATCCCATGTGCGTGAGCATGCGCCGGCGGGCCGGCGGAAGGCTGTGCTACTTCTCGCTTCGCGGAGGCTCCGACATGCCGGACGTCCTGCGCGAGCACATCGCGGCCGGCGGCCTCGCGGTGGTGCGCGAGTCCGGACGGTCCCCTGGCGGTGACATCATCATCCACGATGACGGGGATGCGATTCACCTGATGCCGACCGCGGAGATCCCGGCGACCTTCGACGGACTGGCCGAGTTCAACGTCCAGAATGCTCTTGGCGCCATTGCGATGGCTTATGCCCAGGGCGTGCCGCCCATCGTCATCCGCCGCGCCCTGTCGACCTACACCACGTCGTTCGAGCACAACCCCGGTCGCCTCAACGTCTTCGACGGGCATGGCTTCCGCGTCATCCTGGACTACGCCCACAATCCGGCCGGCCTCCAGGCGCTGGGCGACCTCATCCTGAAGCTGCGCCCGCAGTATCGGCGCGTGATCGGCATGATCAACATCCCGGGCGACCGCCGCGACGAGGACATGCGCGAGATGGGGGCACTCGCCACGCGGTACTTCGACGAGATCGTCTTCCGGGAGGACCCGGCCCGCCGGGGCCGCAAGCCGGGCGAGATCATCGAACTCCTGACCCAGGGGGCGCTCGCCGCCGGCTTTCCCGAGGACCGCATCCGCCGCGTCATGAACGAGGAGGACGCCGCCCCCGTGTGCCTTGCCATGGCGCGCCCGGGAGACCTGGTGGTGCTCACGCCGACCGAGGTCGAGGCCATGTGGCAGCAGGTGCTCGAATTCCGCGTGTCGCCCGAGACCCGCTATGAGGCGGAGATCGAACGGCAAGCCGACGGAACGGACACGTGGCGGAGAACCGCGTGACCTGGGCGATCGTCGTCCATGGCGGCGCCAAGGAGATCGTTCCGGAGCAGGAGGACGCCAACCGGCGCGGATGCCTCGAGGCCATCTCGGCCGGACAGGCGATCCTGGCGCAGGGTGGCTCGGCCGTGGACGCGGTCGAGGCCGCGATCCAGGTCCTGGAGAGCGATCCCGCCTTCAACGCCGGGTACGGCTCGGACCTGAATGCCGCCGGCGAGGTCGAGATGGACGCTGCCCTCATGGACGGCAGCAACCTCGCCATCGGGGCTGTCGCCGCGATCCAGGGCGTGCGCCATCCCATCTCCGTGGCCCGGCGGATGCTCGGCGAGCCACCGACCCTGCTGGTCGGCGAGGGAGCTCGCCGCTTCGCCGCCGCGCACGGTGCCGAACTCTGCGATCCCGGGGAGCTGATCTCGCCCCGTCAGGACGGATCGGCCGAGCGGCCGCACGAGCACGACACCGTCGGCTGCGTCGCCCTGGACAGCTCCGGCCGGATCGCGGCCGGCACGTCAACCGGAGGACTCGACGGAACCCATCCGGGGCGGGTCGGGGACTCCCCGCTGCCGGGCTGCGGCTTCTATGCCGACGATCAGGTCGGGGGTGTCGCCTTCTCGGGAGATGGCGAATGCATCGCTCGTGTCCTGCTCGCCGCCCGCGTGATGCAGGCGCTCGAGCGGAATCAGGCGCCGCAGGCCGCCGCCGACACCTCGCTGGCGCACCTCGAACGGGTCGGGGGAGAGGCCGGCGCGATCGTCCTTGACCGTCTGGGGCGGGTTGGCTGGGCTCACAACAGCTCGCATTTTGCGGTCGCCTGGGTGACGGACGTCATGGCCGCCCCATCGGTCCGCCTGCGGCAGGACGAGGAGATCGACTAGGACAATGACAGACCGCGGCAGCAAGAGAACCCCCGGACCCCTGATCGTCATCGGGGGCGGCGAGGACAAGGAGGGCGAGCGCGTCATCCTGCGCGAGGTGGCCCGCCACCTGAACGGCGGCAAGCTCGTCCTGGCCACGGTGGCCTCGCATCAGCCGGAAGGCTACTTCGAGGCCTACCAGACGGCGTTTGCGGATCTCGGTATCTCGGACCTGGTCGAGCTGTACGTGAAGGACCGGGCAGAGACGCTCGATCCTGACAAGCTGCGGGTCCTCGAGGGAGCCGCCGGCGTGTTCTTCTCAGGCGGCGACCAGTTGCGGATCTCGAGCCAGATCGGCGACACGCCGATCGAGCAACGGGTGCGCGAGATCCATCAGGCGGGAGGCCTGATCGCCGGCACGTCGGCCGGGGCCTCGATGATGAGCGAGACCATGCTGGTCAAGGGAACGAGCGGCGAGTCGTACAAGATCGGCGACCTGCACATGGCGCCGGGGCTTGGCTTGGTCCGCAACGTCATCATCGACCAGCATTTTGCCGAGCGAGGTCGCTTTGGCCGTCTGTTCGGGGCCGTGGCGCACAACCCGCGCGAACTCGGTATCGGGATCGACGAGGACACGGCCCTCGTGCTTCAGGATGGCCGCTTCGACGTGATCGGCAGTGGCTGCGTCTACGTGGTCGATGGGGCAGGCGTCACGCAGTCCAACATCGCCGAGGCGCGGCCCGAGCGGGCGCTTTCCATGTACGACATCCGCCTGCACGTGTTGAGCTCGGGCGACACCTTCGATCTCGCAAGACGCAGGCCGGCCGAGGTGCCCGACGTGACGACCAGCCATGCCATCGAGACACCGGAACGAAGATGAGACAGACCGTGACCGATCTGTGCGCCCTTGGCCGGAGCCTTCCCGAGCGTTCCCGGCGGGTGATCGCTCGCTTCGGCCTCAAGCTCGCCGTGTTCGCGTTCGTCTGCGGGTTCCAGGTGGCGTCGGGAGGCCCGAACCTGTTCTTCGATCTGGCGTTCCTGGCAGCCCTTCTGAGCATCATCATCGCCCTGCATGCCCGTGAGCGTCCGCTGGGCCGGTTCCTCGATCATTGGGACGAGGCCCTTGTCTTTGGATGGGTGTCCTGCCTCGGCGACATCCTGGGAATGGGATGACGCGGCCGTGGCGCGCTACTGCTTTCATGCTTACAGCGGGATCTTCTTCGCGCAGGACTTTGAGATCCAAGATCTACCCAACCTTGAAGCCGCCCGGGGTGCGGCCCGACATGTTGCCGACCATTTCCAAGCCTTCCTGCCTCAACACCTGCGGCACGAGGGCCTGACGATCGAGATCGTGGAGGAGGCAGGTCAGGGATACGCGTCGGTATGCTTTCCAGGCAGTGAACGGCGTTGAGGTCCATCCTGGCTCTTCATCTGGTACACTGTACTCTGGCAGCAGGCCCCGGCTCCTAACCGATCGTATTCACCTGAGCTTGTTGCAGTGACCTGATTTGCGACTTGGGCGTGCGGATCCGCTGCGTCTGTTTCATCGCGGCGAGGTCTGGAACAGGGGAACGCGTTGGCGGGAACAACATGGGGTGATCGGGGCGACAGCAGCCCCACCGCTCAGGGCGAGGCGGACCGGGGCTGAGGTGCGAGAGCCACCGCAAGCCGACGGACCAGATCCGCTTCCGGGCAACAGGAGGCGAAGGCCAGCCGGATGCGGCTGGTGGTTTCCTGCACCCGCACGGCGATCTTGAGCAGGCGCAGCCGCAGCGTCGCGAACTCGGCCCGGGCGAGATCGCGAGCAGCCGGGATCGCCTCCCGCACCGCCAGCATCAGCCAATACGCCGCCGTGTGCAGCACGAGGCGGACCTGGTTGGCTGCGGCGCGCCGGCACGAGGTCCGGTCGGAGGCGAGCTGCGCCTTGTGGAACTTGATCCAGTTCTCGGCTTGGCCGCGGGCACAGTACAGGCTCTCGTAGATGACCCGTGGGCTGGTGCCGATCAGATTGGTGACCACAAACCGGATGTCGAGCCCGAGGCGGGTGGCTTCGATGCGGGCCACCACCCGGCGCTCGCATGACCAGCTTTTGGCCCGGTGCGTCGTCTCGGCAAAGCCACGCACCACCTCGCAATCCTCGACGGCCCGTCGGGTGCGCACCGCATCAGCGGTGTCCTGCACCTTGCTGGTGAGCGGCCGGCTCCCGGCCAGACCGAACAGATAGCTGACGCCGTTCTGCTCGCAGAACGCCATGGCCTCGGGACGGGCATAGTGACTGTCGCCGCGGATCGTGAGGCGGGTGAGAGGCCAACGCGCCCGGATGCGCCGCACGAGGCGTCGCAGATGCGCCCGCACCTCACGACCCGAAGGTGTCTTGCCCGGCCGCAGCACGATGGCGACCGGTCGGCCTGTCGCCGCGTCGTAGACGTGGATCGGGAGAAAACAGCGCTCGTCGTAATGCGCGTTGAACAAGGAGAGTTGCTGATGGCCATGCACGACATCGCAGGTGTCGTCGACGTCCAGCACCACGCCGTCGGGCGGGGTGGCATAGCTGTCGATCCACTGGTCGACCAGAGCGTAGCTCAGGTGGATCGCATCGCGGATCGTCGGCGCATTCTCCAGCCGCGAGAGGGTCGGCTGCGAGGCCAGATCGGCTCCGCTCTCCGGCAGGCGCCCGCAGGCGAGCTTGAACGCTGGATCAGCGCGCAGCGGGCCGAAGTCGTTGCAGTCCTCATAGCCGCACGCGATGGCGAAGATGCGGGCGCGGATCATGTCAGGAATGGCGTGCGTCACGCGGCCTGGATCGCGCCGATCCGGGATGAGGCGCGCCAGCCGCTCGGCGATGCCGAGCCGGCGCTCGGCCTGGGCCAGGAGCATGACGCCGCCGTCGGACGACAAGCGTCCACCGTCGAAAGCAGCGGTGATCTTCTTGCGGGATACGGCTGGAAACGGGAACGTTGCGGTTGTATCGTCCGGCATGGCGGGTGTGGCACAGTGCAATCGGTGGCAGGGGTTAGTCTCAGCAACTAAATCCTACGCTGCTTCAAGGCCTTAAGCTACATCCGCCAGCCCTTATCAGCCGCCTCATGCATAAGAACGGCTAAGGTGCCGAAAATGGGTGGCACATGTGCGCGCTCAGGTGCATGATCGGCAGCGTCATGCCCCATGCCTGGAAAGAGCGCGAAGACCTCGCCAAGGCGGATCTCGACATCGCCGCGGGAGAGAGGCGTGTGGCCGAGCAGATCGCCCTGATCGAACAGATGACCAGGAAGGGACAGAATACGACGGAAGCCAGCAGGCTGCTGCGGAACTACGATGAAACCCTTGAGCAGTTTCGGTTCCACCGGCAACTTATCCTAGATGAGATCGCGCGCCAAGAGGGGCCGGATCCATCCGACATTCCCGATCCATAGAGACACGTCCCTGGATTAAGCCTTGTCACTTCGCACCACTGAAGTGTTGCTGTCTTTCTCGCGAGCCCGTTCGATGTCGCCGTTCAGATCGGCGACCGACTGGCCCAGCGCTTTCGAGCGGGCGATTTCGGCCCGCGATCCCTCAATCGCCCGGTTGGCGCGCTCGACTGTCTCGCTGAGCGAGCGTTGGCCCTGCTCGGGCTCGTCGGGAGGCGAATCGGGGCGATCGGAAGGGTGCATCGCACGGCAGGTTACACGGCGCGGCACAGCTCGGCGTTAACTTTCGTTAACGCTCCGCTATAGCCCAGAATGGAGAGCGGGGATGCGTCCCTATGGGTAATTGCAAGGCTACCCGAAGGGGTACCGCGCGTCTCCCCACCGGTCACGACCGATCGGCTCTCGGCGCCGTGCCACGGCATCTCTCACGGACGAATCTCTGGATACTATCTGCAACCTCCTTTGAGGCCTCGAACGGAAGGAGGTGTCCGGCACGTGCAATCTCGACGCGAGAGGCGTCGGCGAGCCGGGGCATAACCTCGGTCGTAATCACGGGCGGCGGGATGACCGGGTCAGCGCTGCCGCCCAGGACCAAGACCGGGCAGACAATCCGCTCGGCCTGAGCCGTGATGTTCTCGCGGCTACCCTGCGCCAGCCACCAGTTCCAGGCATCGGCTGAGGTCATGAGGTTGTCGGCGATACAGATTTCGGCTTCCTCTGCCAGGATCGGTCGCTGAGTGATCATGCGTAGTGTATGCTCCGCCGAGGCGCGGTCGCGGTGGGTTGTCAGCAGGCGCGCTCGCTCCTTCTCGTCCATTGGCTCAGGCGAAGGGGGTGACGGAGCCACCAAGACCACGCCAGCAAGGCTTGGAGGATGAGCGGCGGCGCAGGCGAGCGCCAGCTTGCCGCCCATGGAGTGGCCGATGAGGACGAAAGACTCGAGGCGAAGGCCCGCAATGCGCCGCGAAAGCACCTGGGCAACCGCATCGACGCTGAAGGCCCGTAAGGGCGGCGAGCGGCCGAAGCCTGGAAGATCGATCCGCAGACACCTGTAGATGCGCGACAGATCTCCGGCCACATGGGTCCAAGACCGCAGGGAGCCGGCGAAATAGTGCAGAAACACGAGGGCAGGCGATCCGTCGCCCTGCTCTTCATCATGAAGGATAGGCTCGCTCATATTCTTACCATCGGGTGTTCAGGTTCTTCGGTAGCGCGCCACGTGCACGAAAACCGTGTGATTGTAGCCCCTCCTGCTTGATCTGTATCGCCTTGATGCGGGCGTGCTGACAGCCGGGCAGGCACAGCACTTCCTCTCCATTCCCAATCAGGCTTTAATCCTCTCTCGCCATCCTGCTAACACCAAAACTGGGGTCCCCATTGTGGTCGGCGAAGCGACACAGGGCGTGTGGCCAGACCGGGGCTTTGGCTTGGTCCGAAACTGTCATCCTCGTCCGATCGAGCATGCAAAAACTCGCACCGATCGGATTGCAAGAAATCGCTTATATTTTGGATTGTGGTCAAACAAACCACGAACGGGTGCGATGGCGCGTTTGCAGCACTTCGAAGGCCATGACAAATTCGACTCTTCCTGGAAGGCGCCTCACTGTTGTCTTACTTTAGCTATCGCGAGCACTAACAACCAAGGCGGCTGCTTCCATTCGCTGAAAGAGGTGTGTCAGCGCGTTGGTCGTGGAGAACAGTTTTCGTCCGATCTCGTCGGCGGGAGTCCTATTGGACACTCTGTAGGAGAAAGTTGCTCTAAACCACGTTATGTGGCGGGTGAGCACCCGGTTCGGCTGGCCATGTTCGTCCTAGTCCGCAACGGTGCGCAAGTTTTTCACATGATCTCATGACACAGCACCACCCATTCGGAATATTCAGAGTGTTCTGTGTGCAAGCGCGGTCACTCTCTATCCAGAGTTTCTCCGCCAAAAATAAGCTGCACCAAGAGCAATAATCTACAATTTGAGGAGATTCTCTGCAAGATGGTCGCTCGGAACCTGCTAATCGTAAGCTAGATTCCACGCACAAGTCTTTGGTCCTTTGCGCCGTCAAAGGAGAGTTCATCGGGCGGGATACCTTTCGTTGTAGCTATAATTAGCTCTGCACATGCATCCTATTCGTTGCTTCCGGTCTGAGGGTATGAGCAGCAGGTCACTCATCTCGGTTGCTTTGGCACTCACCAGCAGCAGGGTCCTTGGCATCGCGGCGACTTTCATCGGCTGCATGGCAAGTGGAGCTTCGGCGGAGGAAGCTATGAGACTCGAGAGCGCCTATTCATTTGCCGAAACGCTTGCTCGCCTGAAATCGACTCTCGAGAGCAAGGATTTCAAGATATTTGCAACGATTGACCATCGTGCGGCTGCCCAGTCGGTCGGCCTCGACATGCCGCCAACCATAGTTCTCATCTACGGAAATCCCAGGGGCGGAACTCCGCTGATGACCGAGGCACCAGACTTTGCGCTCGAGCTTCCACTTCGGGTCCTGGTTCGCGTGGCGGACGATGGAAAGACGTACGTGACCTTCAACCCGTCGACGTCTCTGGAAGGGAAGCATGGGCTGCCCGCCGGCATGGCTGCGAAACTCGCCCCTGCTGAAGAACTGATTGTCAATACCATCGCACGCACATCCAAGGAGAATTAGTCGGGATGCGACATCTAGGCCGTGGACTATGTCCTATCCCGTAAATCGAGGAGTAATTGAAATGTCTCAATCACTTAAGGGTAAAATCGCCCTCATAACCGGCGGCGGTACTGGCATTGGTCTTGGCATCGCCAAGCGGTTCGCTTCCGAGGGCGCTTTCGTCATCATCACGGGACGTCGCCAAGCAGAATTAGACGCTGCAGTAAACGCGATCGGCCCGAGCGCATCTGCCATCCGTGCCGATGTCTCGCAGTTATCAGATCTGGACGCGCTGTTCGATCAGGTAAAAGTTCAGTATGGTCGGCTCGACGTTCTTGTGGCGAATGCCGGTGGCGGCGAATTTGCGCCTCTCGGCGAAATCACCGAAGAGCATTTCGACAAGACCTTCAATACCAATGTCAAAGGCACTCTGTTTACAGTACAGAAAGCCCTGCCTTTAATGCGGGACGGTGGGTCGATTATACTGACTGGGTCGACCACCAGTCGGGTCGCCAATCCGGCTTTTAGCATCTATAGCGCCTCCAAGGCAGCGGTGCGCAACTTCGCGCGCACCTGGATTCTGGATCTGAAGGGCACTGGCATACGGGTTAACGTCCTGAGCCCGGGCCCCACCAGAACCCCAGGCCTGCTCGGATTGGTGCCTCCTGATCAAGAGCAGGATCTTCTGTCCAGCTTCGCCGCCAAACTGCCGATCGGCCGGGTCGGCGATCCCGATGAAATCGGTAAGGCAGCAGTGTTCTTGGCGTCAGATGCCTCAAGCTTCGTAACTGGTATCGAGCTCTTCGTCGATGGCGGCGAGGCTCAAATCTGACAGCTCCTAACAGCGCCCTGTCGAACAGGGGGCTGTTGCGCCGAACCGCACATCGCAGCGAGTGGGATCATGATCGACCATCGTCCTTACCAAGACCTCGGCGTCATGCACCGCGATTGGTTGACGGACAAGCTTCACTTCGCCTTCGCCAATATGGGGCGGCCTGAACATTGCCCTCTGGGTGCTTTGCGGGTCTGGAACGACGACGAGTTCGCCCCACGCTCCGGCTTCCCGAGCCACTCCCACGAGAACGTCGAAATTGTCACCTATGTTCTTGAGGACGCAATTACACATCAAGATAACCTTGGCAACAAGGCGCGCCTCGAAGCCGGTAGTGTGCAGGTAATGAGTGCTGGGGCAGAAATCCACCATTCCGAGTTTAACGCTGAACCCGTCCCGGCCCGATTGTTCCAAATTTGGATTGAGCCTCGTCACCGCGGTGGTGCCTCCCGCTGGAGCAGCCGTGCCTTTCCCCGCGCTGACCGGAACGGACGTCTTATGGCGTTAGCAAGCGGTGATCCCTCCGAGCTTAGTGCCCTCTTCATCAACGCTGACGCTCGAGTGCTCATAGCGTCGATGCAGCCAGGAGAAACAATTGTCCACTACCTTGGCAAAGGCCGAAGCGCCTATCTCGTGACGACTGTGGGTTCGATCGAACTCGATGGCTTTCCCATGGCACCTCGCGATGGTGCGGCGGTGACAGGTGAGCCCCGGTTTACTGTCACTTCCCTCAGCGAGACCGAGATCGTCGTTGTCGAAGTTGGCTAGCCACGCGAGCTCATCTTGATTGACGTACCGCTAATCGCGTCCTGGGTCTAACACAGTTTGGCAGGCGGGAGAGCGCCAATGACATTGTCGATGTACCAAGCTTCAGTGCCCGTGTTCCTGCAGGGATTGGCAAATCTATCTGCAATCCTGAATAAGGCCGCCGGATAGGCGGGTGATCGCCGACTCGATCTAGGCACCTTGTTGCAGAGCCGTCTTGCCCCCGACATGTTTCCGCTCATCGGGCAGGTGCAGCTAGCGACTGACCACGCGAAGGGGGCCTCTGCGCGTTTGGCTGGTATCGAAGTTCCGAAATTCGACGATATCGAGACGAGCTTCGATGAACTGCAGTGGAGGCTCAACGCCGTGAGCATGTTCGTCAGCGACATCGATCCGGGACGCGTCGATGGTTCTGAAAACCGGGAGATCGTGCTGATGATCCGCGGCCAGCCAAAGTCATTTAGTGGACAGAGTTACCTGCTAGAGTTCGCGTTGCCAAACTTCTACTTTCACATCGCTGCCGCCTATATGATCCTCCGCCACAAAGGCATAGAAATTGGTAAACTCGATTTCCTGGGCCCTGTTCCGTGAACGCAGCGTGTATCCGGCGCGAGCGGCGAGTCAGACATTGCTTCGGATCTTGTGAAAGTCGGAGGCGCGTCATCTGAGGCGCAGATCAACAGGTGTAGGTAGGGAGTTCTGATCATGACACTTCATGACACTTGCAGGTAAGGTCGCGCTTGTCACTTGTGGGTCTCGTGGTCTCGGGAGGGCGATTGCACAAGCGCTGGCTACTGAGGGCGCTCATGTTGCGATCACCTACATCGCATCAGCCGGCAAGGCAGAGGCTGTCGTGAGGGACATCGAGGCCAAAGCTGTACGAGGATTTGCTTTCCAAAGCGATCAGGGAGACCCGCAGCGGCCGAACCGCTTATCCGCAGTGTCGTCGACCATTTCAGGAAACTCGACATTCTAGTGAACAACGCGGCCATCTCCCTGCAAGGCGAGATGTTAGATGATCCTGATATTGACAATACTGTGATGGATCGCCAATGGGCAACGAATGTTGCCGGCATCGTCGCCAACATTCGGGCTGCCTTGAGATACCTGCCCGACGGAGGCCGAATCATCTCGATCGGCTCGCTACTTGGTAGCCGCGCCGGTTTTCCTGGCACAACCGACTATGTCGCGACCAGGGCGGCAATCGTCGGATAATCGAAAGGTGCCGCACGCGACCTCGGGCGGCGCAACATCACTGTTAACGTCATTCAGGCGGGCGTCATGGTGACCGACATGGTTGCGAATTCAGAAGGAAAGCTACCGCCGGGCCATTTGGACCTTTTCGCAATTCGCCGCCTAGCGACAGTCGAGGACGTAGCTGCCGGCGTGGTCTATTTATCTGGTCCCAACGCAGGTTTCATCACAGGGTTTGTCCTTGACATCAGCGGCGGCTATCTCGCGTGAACCGCGCTCGCCTCGAGGAAGGACTGACACTGGTCCACTGCAAAGCTGGCTCAGGTCTGCGATGACGTGTTGCTTGCAAACGACTAATGCGAAGAAGGATAGCCTGTCCTTTGACGTGATGACGCTCGAGGGCAGCACACAAGAACCTTGGCTCCTACGGGCGAGTAACTGCGCCAGTGGCGTGGAGATGATTTGAGCTAGCTTCCCGCAGTTGCACATGCCACGGCTGAAAGCTGCCTTGATGGACCTGTCAGGATACCGATTTTGGACGTTAGGTGCAGCGGCAGTAGCAAGCTTTGACAGTGGGGAGCAATTCTCTCCAAGACAGATGCTCTGAAGAGGTTAATTGTTCATATTTGAATGCAGTCATTGCCCGCGCCGCGCGTGGTTGCAGAAGCTATCATCGGGCAGCATAGGCGTCGGCTTGGTGAGAGACCTATGTTGAGCAAAGACAAAACGCCGCAACAATCGGCGGACGATCACCGGGTTTCCCGGAGGCGGTTCCTCAAGGTATCCGCAGGGGCAGCTGGTGCGGCTGTCACGGGCAAGGCAGCAGCGGATACGTTGGCCGATGTTCCACCACGGGAGCCTGGGGATGTCCTATCGGGCCATAGCGAACGCTCACAATATGTGCACATCGAGCGCATCCCGGAGGCCGGCCCTGGCAAACGCAATGTCGATCCGATCGACGCCATCAACTCCAAGGCGCCGCTGGATAAGCTTGTCGGGACAATCACGCCATCGGACCTCCACTACGAGCGTAGTCACTCCGGGGTGCCCGACCTCGATCCTACAAAGCACCGGCTTCTGGTGCATGGTATGGTCAGAAGAGAGATCGTCCTGACGACGGGCGACATCAGGGCCATGCCGTCCATGTCTCGGATTGCCTTCCTCGAATGTACCGGGAATGGGTGGGAGAACTGGAAGAGCGCGCCTGACAATGTCACGGTGCAGAACACCCATGGCCTCATCAGCACGCATGAGTGGACGGGAGTCCCGCTCTCTTTTCTGATCGACCTGGCGGGAGTGGATCGTGCCTCCACATGGATGTTGGCAGAGGGTGCCGATGGGGCAGGGGTCGCGCGGAGCATTCCGCTGACTGATGAAGTGATCAGCGAGGCCATCCTCGCTTACGGGCAGAATGGTGAGCCGCTACGGCCCGCTCATGGTTTCCCACTCCGGCTGTTCCTGCCGGGACTTGAAGGCAACCTCAACATCAAATGGCTGCGACGCCTCAAGTTCGGCGACCGTCCGTTCATGACGCGCTGGGAGACGGCGCGCTATACGCAGCTGCAGGCCGACGGTAAAGCCATACAGTTTCAGTTGCGGCAGGACGTAAACTCAGTGATCACCTCGCCGTCCGGCATGATGGAGATAAAGCCCGGCTATAACCGCATCGCCGGCTTGGCATGGAGCGGATACGGCAAGATTACCAGGGTCGAGATCAGCACAGACGGCGCGAGGAGCTGGAAGGACGCAAGCCTGAACAATCCGATCCTTCCGAAAGCGCAGACACGCTTTCAGATGGATTGGGAATGGAATGGAGAGCCGACGAAGATCGTGAGTCGCTCGACCGATGAGAAGGGCAATGTCCAGCCCGATCGCAAATCGTTCATCGCCAAAGTCGGAACCAATGCGCTGTTCCATTATAGCGCACAGCAGACCTGGGCGATAGACGCCGCCGGGAGAGTTCGTAATGTTCTCGATTAGAGCCCTCATCGCAAGCGGAATGATCTGTCTCTGTCTGTTTTCGACAGCCCATAGCCGCGACTTCGGCCGACCTGCCACGCCTGAGGAGATCAGGCTTTGGGATATCGATGTCCGGCGAGACGGCTCCGGCCTGCCGGCAGGCAGTGGTACGGTTGCTGCGGGAGCAACGGTCTACGAGAACAATTGCGTGGCTTGCCATGGGCCGAATGGCCAAGGGGGGATCAAGGATCGGCTTGTCGGCGGACAGGGCACTCTCACTTCGAGTAGCCCCGTCAAGACGGTGGGGAGCTACTGGCCCTATACGACGACCTTGTTCGATTACATCCGGAGAGCCATGCCTTACCCGACACCGGGGTCGCTCAGCGATGATGAGACCTATGCGCTTGTCGCCTATATCCTTAACCTCAACGGCATCGTGCCTGCGGACGCGAAGCTCGACAGGAACAATCTACCGAAGATCCAAATGCCCAATCGTGACGGGTTCATCCCCGAACCAGAGTTCCAGGTCATCCGAAACTCGAGGTAGCAGGACACATTATGCCCCCGGTGATGTCCGCTGATGAGGCGGATTCCCTGATGAAAGGCAGCCGGATCCCTTGGTCGGATCCACGCTGAAGGCTTGTACGATGACGGGTCGGGAATGACCTCCATTGTCGCCAGTGATGACTGGCCTCCGAGGGCGCTGCCCCCGGTGTGGACGTGGACGTCTGTTCCAGAGCTTCCCGCAGCTCCGACCCAGGTGTGAGGTGTGTGGGCTGGATCACGCCTTCGCCGATCCGGCGGATGGGCCGGCCTTCCTCGCCATTAGCATCGGAGGCGTGCCAAGCACCGCCTTAGGCATCTGGATCGAGGCCGAGTTTGAGGCTCCCCTCTGGGTACACCTGTTCACGACGCTCCCATTCCTTCTCCTGAGCAGTCTCCTTCCGTTGCGCCCGGTCAAAGGATGGTTGATTGCGAACCAGTATGTATATCATGCGGAGGAGGGACGGCTGGCGGCAACGAAAAGCCCCGCTGCTGGCTCCGCGAAGCGGTCATGGCCATAACCTCGAGCCGGACCCGTCACAGCCTTTGGGCGCTGCCGTCGGCCTCCTCTTCGAAGGTCACCGCGACATCCGCGGTGGCGGACAACCTAACCTTGTCGCCCTCGACCTCTGCGACCAGAGACATCGGAACGTAGTGATGGTGGCCGGCATGGGCTCCCATGCCGCTGTCTGCCCTGGTCAGCTTGATGCGGTTGCCTTCGACGCCATCAACGGTGCCGATATGGACACCATCGGCTCCGATCACTTCCATGTGCTCACGGATTGCGTTCGTGTCTGCCATGTGCCTTCTCCTGTTAGAGAGCCAAAGCCGGGGCCGGTGGCGGGCCTGAATGCTAGGCTCGTCTCGGCAATACCATCTGTAGATCTATAGGTCTTGGAATGGCCCCGCACCCCAGCCTACTCGCAATCTCGGCCACATGCCAGCTCTGGAAGCGGGCGCCGTCCAGCTCGTTCTGGCTCGGCTGGCGTGAGCCGTCACCGGCCACGATGGTGGCACCATAGCCCGGCACCGCGAATTGCGTCGCGAGATCCGGATTGTCCTTTGCGTCCGTGACCGTCATATGCCCCAAGATCTTAGAGCAAAATAGGATTGCGGATCATGACGATCTCCCTCATGCGGCAACGAACTGGTATGCCGTGCCCTTGCGTTCGGCATAGCCGACGCCGGGATAGACCCAGTGGTATCCCAGCATCTTGGTCTTCTCATTCGCGACACGATCAAGGAACGCCTGGCGGGTCTTGAGTGCGATCTCAGGCTCGGTATCGAAGCCGAAGTGCCAGTTCGGGTGCTCGAAGAACAAAATATTGCTCGTTGAGACATCGCCATTGATGATCAGGCCGTCACCACCAGCGAGCTCAAACGAGACATGGCCCGGCGTGTGGCCACGCGTCGCGAGCACCCGCATGCCGCTGACGATCTCATCCCCGGGCTTGAACCGGGTCAGCCGGTCTTGGACGGCCGCCATGTCCCGCTGTGACCCACGAGCGAAATCATGCAGGGTTGCGGGCATGGTCGTTTCGTAATTCGGGTCAGTCCAGAACCGCCATTCTGCATCATTGACGTAGTAGTGAGCATTGGGGCACAGCAGCGTTCCATCAGGAAGGATTGTGCCGCCTGCATGATCGGGATGGATATGGGTGAACACGACTTTGGTGATTGAGGCCGGGTCGACACCCGCCGCATTCAAGTTGGCGGCAAGCTTGCCGGCACTGGCCTGGAACTTATTCCCGGAGCCATTGTCGACGAGGATCAGATCGTTGCCGACACGGATCAAGGGGATGTTGACCTGATAAGGGGCGCTTTCGGCATCGCCGCCCAGACGTCTGAGAATGGCAGGTCTTTCGTCCGGCGGTGCGTCTGGGAGAATGATCTCAGCCGTAAGCGTGATGAACCCGTCACTGAAAACCGTGATGTCGAAATCGCCATGGCTGAAGCGGGAGAGGTCAGCCGCATAGGCCTCCCTTGGCACGGGTGCTTGCGCACTCCTGTCCGTGACTTGGCCCATGATGGATCTCCTCTTCCGGGTTGAATAGCTGTTCGCCAAGGCCGTGGTTGTGAAACGACCGATATGGAATTGAGCCGTGGGGAGCAGCGGTTTGACGTGAGCTGATTGCTCGCCGCAAGCGCCTTGTCCAAACGTGGTCGCCGGCGGCTACCGGAATGGAAACTGTGAACGCATGATCTGAGAGAGTGATCATAGCCTTCCCCTGTCTCACATTCCAAGTTCGCTCAGCCCCGGGTGGTCGTCCGGCCGCCGGCCGAGGGGCCAGTGGAACTTTCGGTCGGCTTCCTTGATCGGCATGTCGTTGATGCAGGCAAAGCGCCGCTGCATCAGGCCGTGCTCGTCGAACTCCCAGTTCTCGTTGCCATAGGAGCGGTACCAGTGACCATCGTCATCATGCCACTCGTAGGCATAGCGCACCGCAATCCGGTTCTCGTGGAAGGCCCACAGCTCCTTGATCAGCCGGTAATCAAGCTCGCGCTCCCACTTGCGGCGCAGGAATTCGATCACCTGGTGCCGGCCGCGCAGGAATTCGGCCCGGTTGCGCCAAGAGGTGTCTTCCGTGTAGGCGAGTGCGACCTTTTCAGGATTCCGGCTGTTCCAACCATCCTCGGCCAAGCGGGCTTTCTCGACCGCAGACTCGCGGGTGAAGGGCGGCAGGGGAGGGCGGTCGGCCATTAACGTTCTCCAGGAAAGGTCCAGACCTACTGTCCGTCCCGGGATTGCGGGTCGGGCACCACGAAGCTGACAGCCTGGCTGGTGATGACCTTGTGGGTGGGATCGGCCAACGCAATCAGCACCTTGTGCGGCCCTGGCGGAAGGCCCACCAAGACCAGGGTTTCGCCGCTGGCATCGGCCCAATGCCACGGGGCATCATCCACAGTGACGTGGATATGCCCGATCCGTGGCGACACATCGAGGGCGCCCGGGCCGAACACCGGTACGATGCGCATATTCTCCGTCCGGTACTGGATGAACACCCAACCCATGGCGAGCTGTTCCGGGAGAGGGGGATCGACGACCAATCGGGGCGGCGCCTCGTTCTCGACAGCAACCAGGGGTGATGGTCCGCGGATGTCCTTGGCGCTCTGGCCGGAGGCTGCGCCGGCAACGATGGTACTGGCTGCCATGGCAAGTATCCCTTTGAGCATGCATTGCATGACTTATCCTTAGGAGTTTGGGTCGGCTTTGACACTTCACACGCCCTCATAGAGGAGCTTGGTGAAGAGGGCGGGGTTCGCGGCAAACTGACCCCACTTGGCGTCATAATCAGCCGTGGGGTTTGCCGCTACGATTTCGTCCAGCGACCGCCCCTGCTTCTTCAGAGCCGCCACCTTGTCACGAAGGATCACGAGCATGTCGCGATACTCAGTGAGTTGTGCTTTGTTGCTGACGGGAGGCCCATGTCCCGGGATCACGATCGTATTGTTGGTGATTGCCGCCAGATTAGCCTCGGTCGCCCGGATCGTCCCGTCGATGCTGCCGCCGGTCGAATAATCGATAAATGGGTAGAACCCATTCCAATAAGTGTCACCGGTATGCAGGATATCAGGTTCATGAAAGTAGACAGATATATCGCTGTCGGTGTGAGCCGGTTCGTAGTGCTTAAGCGCCAACGTCGTGCCGTTCATCTTAAGGGTCTTGTCCTGGGAGAACACCTCGGACGGAAGGGCGTCAGACGGCGACTGCGGGAAGTTGAAGTTCCAGTCCTCAACCCGCGTGGCCATCGCAAGATGCTTGCGGGTATTCTCGTGGGCAAGGATGGATGCACCTTCCTGGTGCAGCCACTCATTGCCGTCGGTATGGTCAAAATGCCAGTGAGTGTTGATCAGATGTCGGATTGGATCCTTGCCAAGACCAGACAAAGCCTCAAGAATGCGCGGACGCGAGGCTGTGATCCCGGCGTCGACCAGAACCTTGCCATCCGGCCCGGTGAGCACGGCGACGTTGCCGCCCGAGCCTTCAAGCACGCTGATGCCGTTGCGTAGCTTATGAACCTGAATTGGCGCTTCCGCCGCTGCGGCCCTGATGTTGTCAACGATGCTCTTGGACTGGGCGAAGACCTCGCTCGGCGTCAACCAGCCGCCGGAAGCTGCGAAGGTCGTGGCACCCAGACAGCACAGGCAGAAGCCCCGTCGCGAGAGACGAAAGTCATGAGGGTTTGACATGAAAGCCTCCTGGGTTCTTCCGGCGGCAAATGGATTAGTGCGGAGCCAGTTACGTTCTAAGGAAGGCAAGCAAATCCTGGTTCAGCTGGTCTTTGTGGGTGGTGGGAAGACCATGCGGCGCACCCTCGTAGACCTTCAGCGTTGCCTTGGGGATGATCTTGGATGATCGCTCCGCCGAGTTGGCGAACGGAACGATTTGATCGTCGTTGCCATGCACGACGAGCGCCGGAACAGTGATCTTCTTGAGATCTTCCGTGAGATCGGTCTCCGACCAGGCATTGATGCCGAAATACGATGCCGGGAAGCCTGCCATCATGGACTGATAGACGAATTGTTCCCGTACGCCCTCGGAGATCTTGGCCCCCGGACGATTATAGCCGTAGAAGGCAAGGCTAAGGTCCTTCCAGAACTGGGTGCGATCAGCGAGAACGCCCGCTCGCACCTTGTCGAACTCCTCTCTCGGCTGGCCTGTTGGATTGGACTCTGTCTTGAGCATGAAGGGCGGTATGGCGCTGACCAGCACCGCCTTCTTCACTCGGCTCGTGCCGTGTTTGCCGATGTAGCGGGTGACTTCGCCGCCACCCGTGGAGTGACCAATATGAACGACGTCCCGCAGGTCGAGTTCCTGCACGAGCTGGGCGAGGTCATCGGCGTAGGTGTCCAAATCGTTGCCATCCCAAGTCTGGCTCGACCGGCCATGGCCGCGGCGATCATGGGCGATCACGCGATAACCATTGTTGGCTAGGAAGAACATCTGGTTTTCCCATGCGTCCGCGGTGAGCGGCCAGCCATGGCTAAGGACGACCGGCTGCCCGTTGCCCCAGTCCTTGTAGTAGATCTGCGCGCCGTCCTTGGTGGTGATCGTTGCCATGGTCTGTCCTTTCTGAAGGGTGGAGGAGGAAGTCTGCGCCGCCAGATCGTGGCTCGCTGCCAGCAGCACCGGGACGCCGAAGACTGTAGAGGCCACAGCACCAGACGCTCCCATCAGGATAGTCCGGCGTGACGTGATTGAGTTGGAGCCGCTGTTCGTCTGGGTCATTATTGCGTCCTCTCAGAGGCGGGTTGGAAGGGGTGGTGATTGCTTGCTCCGCGGGCCGTCGAACCGGTGTGGAGAGACCCCGGGATCACCTCGAAGGCCGATCTTTGGTTTGGTGGCGGCTCCGGCGGCGTGCAGCGGGCCCGCTGCCATGCGCGTGGACTGGCGCCTACGAGTCTGCTGAATGTATGGGTAAAGTGGGCTTGATCCGTGAACCCGACGGCGAGTGCGATCTCGGCCAGCGGCGTTTCTTCTTCCAGTAGATACTGCTTAGCCTTCTCAACGCGGGCCGCCAGGAGCCACTGATGCGGCGAGAGCCCCAGAGATGCCTTGAAGGCGCGGCAATAGTGCGACTTCGACAACCCGGCAATCGCCGCCTGGGTGTTAAGTTCCAGGCGTTCCGACAGGTTCTCGAAGAGGTATTGGGTCACCTGGGTAAGCCGCCATGGCGCTAGTCCACCCCGGGCTTCCACCTGTTCGCCTTCGGCATCCGCGGAGTCGGCGAGCGCAGACAGCACGGCCATCGTCATGCTGTCGCCATAGACTCGACTCATGGCTGTGCCGGCGGTGCACTCCTCGGCAATAATCTGGCCAAGCCGCCGCAGGCGTACGTTCGACACCATGAGGCGTGGCGCGAGGGCGCAAGCGGCATCGATCTGTGGGCCAAACGTTTCGCAGAGCGTTTGCTGATCGACCTGGAGGATCAGCTGGCGCATGAACGTCACGTCATCCCCCTTGCCGTAAGCTCGCGATCCAGGGGGGATGACGCTGATCGTGCCTCGGGCCATCTGGGCCGCTTCTCTCGGAGATCGCTCCCCGCCGATCTGGAAGATTCCGCCAACCTCCTCCAGGGCGATGCAGATCCGGGTGAAGCCAGCGTTCAACTCTGTAAGAATTTGACCCTCGGATCGGAGATCGACCACAACGGCCGTCATGGAGCTCCACGCCAGGTGATTCCAGCCCACGATCTGGGCGCCCCGATAGAATGGCAGGACGGGCGTCTTCCAGCCCGAATCCAGGCGATGTGTCGGCTTCTCAGCGAGCAGCCAGGAATCTGGGGTCCCGCGACAATCGACAGCCAGTGCGTGTACGAAAGTTCCCATGGTGAGCCACTCGATGACGTTCTCTTCCACCAGGCGTCCTCAACAGGGGTACACCCGCCTGCCTGTCTCGCGGTGTTAGATGTTGTGGGCTGCTGTGGGATCTTGTGAGATTGGGACGCGAAGGGTCTGCAGGCGCATGCATTCACTTGAGGGGGCAGCGGAGAAACAGTCGCTTAACCGGCTTGTTCCGCTCAGCGGATCATGAGGTGTTATGAGCGGTCTGCACACTCAGTTTGTTTCGGATCCAGTCAACTCGCTGATCAGGCGTTCCGCCCGCTGATAGTCGGGAGTGGCGAATCCTTCCGTGAACTGCGCGAGGATCGGTTCTATCACCTGGACTGCTTCACTCACGCGTCCCTGCCCTGCCCAGAGGCGAGCCAAGCTGATTGCTGTCCGAAGCTCCCAACTCAGTGCGGAATGGCGTGATGCCAGTTCAAGTGAATGACGATAGCAACCTTCGGCCTGAGGGTAATCAGGCTGTGCGCCGGACGCAAGAATGTCTCCCTTGATCCGTAGAAGCTCCGGCAGGTTGAACAGATCGCCGTGCTGCTGAACCACAGAGAATGCTGTCTCAATGGTCTCCAGCGCCTGGTCTCGTGCGCCAAGCGTCAGGAGGCCTTCAGCCATGGCGCTGTACAGGGCCGTGGTGATCAGGTGGTACCGGTGACGATACATATCCTGCAGGGCACTTCGGATCAGAGGAATACCCTCTTCGGCATTTCCACGCATGATCATTAAGTAGCCCTGTACGCCGATCCCCGCGGACGGATAGGGGATGATGGAGCGGCTTCTCGCGTGCTCCACAAGCCTCGTGATGTAACCCTCAGCAGCCTGCCAGTTCCCGATCCACAGAAAGACGGTTACTGCCATAATAAGAGCGATGCATAGGCTCAAGGGGTGGTCCAGGTTTTCCGCTTCCTCAACCATCTGCCTTGCCGCATGGGCTGCCTGATCAGGAAATCCGAGAACCCAGAGGGTTCGCGCCATGCAAATGCCGGCCCGATTGCGGTAATCGACTCCGAAATACAACTCGTTGATGTTTCGAGAAGGAGGAAGCAACACCAGGGCCGCATTGAGGTGCTTGTGAGCCGTCTTCATGTCCTCCATAAAGTGATGCGAGATGCCGAGCAGCGAATGGGCGGCTGCAATCGCAACCGGATCCGCCATCTGCTCGGCGATGACCTCGCTGCGCTGGGCAAAGCCGAGAGCGGTCCGGAAGTCGCCGGTGCGGTAGTGGAAGAGGTGGAGCCGACCTACCAGCCGGAATTGACGGAGCAGGTCCCCAAGCTCCTCGGCCAGGGCGAGGCCTCGCTCCAGGGCAATCCGGGCCTCATCGCTGTTGCTTTCGGTGAACATCACCGTCAGCCCCAGCGCGGCCTGGAGATCGATCTCCACGATGCCGCCTTGTGCGCCGGCATCGAGGTATGGGATAGCCTGACGGCACCAGTGGCGGCATTCGGTCAGCAGCGACAGTTCAAGATAGAAGGGCGCTGCCGCAGCGGCGAGGGCGGTTCCAAGCTGGCGGTCCCCTGCGGAGGAGAACGCCCAGTCCAATGCCGCCCGCACGTTGCCCAGATGACCGCCGTGGGCCGCGAAGGCATGGGAGGACCGCTCAAGATCAAAACTCAGCTGTTGCAGAAACCCGGCAAAGAATTCGGCATGACGCCGCGTCACAGCCTGAGCCGCCCCGCTGTCGGCCAGCTTCCGGGCAGCGTACGCGCGTGTGGTGTCCAGCAGCCGATATTGCGGGATCTGCCGCCCGGCCTCGACGGCGACAAGCGACTTGGCGACGAGCCGCGCCAGAATGACCTCGGGCAGGTTGCCGTCTTCGGTCATGACGATGGACCGAACCGCGTCCAGGGTAAAGGTGCCGACGAACACCGAAAGTTGACGGAAGACGGAACGTTCGACGGGAGACAAGAGCTCATAGCTCCAGTCGAGGGTTGCCGCCAGGGTCTGGTGTCGTGGCAGGGCTGTACGCCGGCCTTGACTGAGGATCTCGAACCGGTCCTTGAGCAGCGCTGCAATGCCGTTGAGCCCATAGACCTTGACGACACCCGCGGCGAGTTCGATGGCAAGCGGGATTCCGTCGAGCTTGCGGCAGATCTCAGCCACAACGGGCGCGTCCTCCTCACCGAAGCCGGAAAGCCATCCGCTCGAAACGGCCCGCTCGGTAAAGAGCTGGGCTGCAGCAAATTTGAGCACCTCGCCAAGGGAAAGATCAGCCTCTTGTGGTGGGCTGTCGAGCGGCGACAGGGCAATCACGTTCTCGCCCTCCACACGCAACGCCTCCCGGCTGGTTGCAAGCAGGTGCACCCCGGGCGCCTCCTGGAAGAGGCATTCGGTCAAAGCCGCTGCGGTCTCGATGACGGGCTCGCAGCAGTCGAGAAGCAGGAGCATCTGCTTGTTTTGCAGAAACGTGATGACTTCTGCGGTGGGATTTTCAGACTGGACTGCAAGCCCGAGCGCCGCCGACAGCGCGGTCGGCACCAGACCTGGGTTGGTCAACGATCCAAGGTCAAGAAAGCAGGCGGCCCCTCCAAGCTCGCCAGCGACCTTGTGGAGGACCGCGACGGCCACGCTTGTCTTGCCGATGCCGCCCGAACCGGTCACGGTAACGAAGCGGCTGTCCAGCAGCAGCCGGGAAATGCGTCTAACGGCATTGTCCCTCCCCACCATTTGGGCAAGCTGGGCGGGGATGCCGTTGGGTATCTTAGGGTTGCATCGTCCCGTCACCTGAGCTGACGGGAGGGGCGGGGTGGCGCGGGACACCGGCGCGACGAAGCAATAGCCCCGGCCAGCAAGAGTCTGCAGGTAACGAGCGTCCGGTCCGCCATCCCCGAGTGCCTTACGCAGGGCGGAGACCTGAAACCGGAGGCTGCTTTCGTCGACGGAAACGTCCTCCCACACGGTTGCGAGAAGCTCGCCCTTGGTGACCACCTGGCCGGCGCGGTCGACCAGCACGCACAAGATGTCGAAGGCGCGTGATCCCAGATCGATGGGTATCCCGTCCTTGTGGAGGAGCCTTGCCGTGCGAGCGAGGGTGAATGGGCCAAAGGAAACTAGCTCTGCGGGCCCGTGATTGTGCGGTTCAGGCATGGGCAGCGACTGTTTCCTTTGCTGCAGGAGAGGCGGGCGACCGAATGAACGCGAGCTGCCCGTCCGAGCCGCGTCTTGCGGGGATTCGATCCGTTCCAACTGCCGAAGAGATGCACGAACCTCATGCACCGGCTGACTCCCTGAATGTCATGAACCGGGGTCAAACCTGATTTTCACGCACCATAGCCGATAAGCGACCGTGGCGTGCGAGGATCTCGGCAGCTGGGCCGTCTCTTCTGCTTGAGATTGGGAGGTTAAGCGTGTCGGAATCCTACCGTGAGGCCCTGGATTGTCAAAACTTGCTGCTGATTGCGGAATCCTGCGGAATGAATCGGTCACCTGTTCAGTAGCGCAACCCCGTTGAAGAACAAAATTACGACGCAGTTTAGTCATGCCCCTCGTCTAGTCTCTGTCGGTCGACGGGGAGCGTTTGGGGAAGGGGTCGACCAGCCTGAGAACAGACTCCGGCGAGAGAAGCCTGACGTTACTGCCTCGGAGTGGCTCGAAAGCTCCGGAACGGCGACGCCACTTCGTTTAGGACAGAGTTGCACGACCATGTCTCGCGGTCGGCGCAGGAGGCCTGAGACTAGCTCCAAGTTCAATCATCTTCAGGGGATGGCCGGGAGACCCGAATGAGAGCTTTATTGCGGCGCTTGCAGCTCCCCGACACCTTGCTCGAGCAGGCCGGTGAGGTCTGGTTCGAGAACTCCTCCGAGAGCCTCTTCATCATCGCGGTCGAGCCGGACCGGTTCGTCATTGAGTTCCTCAACCCGGCACATGAGAGACGCACCGGCCTCAGGAACGCTGACGTGTCCGGCCGGACACCGCATGAATGCCTGCCGCCCGCTGTGGCCGATTCCGTGACGGAGCATTACCGCTCCTGCGTGGAAGCGGGACACCCCATCAGGTATGAGGAGGACCTGGACCTGCCTGCCGGCGTCATCCACTATCAGACGCTTCTCACTCCGGTCCGGGACGACACCGGGCGGATCTACCGGATCCTCGGCAGCGCCCGCGACGTCACCCTCGAATATGAGGCCCTGAGACGGGAGGAAGACACACGCAGCCTTATGCAGCAGATGATCGAGGCTTCGCCTGACATCCTTTACGTCTATGATCTGATCGAGCACCGCAACGTCTTTATCACCGGGCGGGTGCGGGACATCCTCGGCTGGTCCCGTGACGAGATCGCGGCCATGGACGGCGAGGTTCTGGGCCGGCTCATCCATCCGGAGGATCTCGCCGCCGTGGTGGACCACCTCGCTCGGCTGAAGTTCCTAGCCGACGAGGCCATCGCTGAGGTAGAGTACCGGATGCGGCGCCCCGACGGCCGCTATGTCTGGATGCACAGCCGGGAGAAGGTGTTCCGGCGCGGCACCGACGGGCTGGTAACCCGGGTGTTCGGGTCCGCGATCGGCATCCAGCCCTACAAGGACGCTGAAGCCAAGTTGAGCTCCGCGACCGGCCTGTTGCAGGCGACCCTGGACTCCCTCACGGCCCAGATTGCGATCCTGGACGACTCCGGGCGGATCCTCGCCGTCAATCAGGCCTGGCGCCAGTTCGCAGAACGTTCCTCCTTTATTTGGCCAGGCAATCCTGTCGGAGCCGACTACGTCGAGTTCTTCCACGCCGGTGCCGACGGCGAAGCCAACGCGGCTGCCGTGGCCGAAGGAATCCAGGCCCTGCTGGCGGGCAGCCGGTCGGACTTCCAAGTGCCGTACCTGTGGGGCGGCCGGAGGTTCCTGCTGCGAGCGAACCGCTTCGAGCACGAGGGGGCCGTACATGCGGTGGTGGCGCATGAGGACGTCACGGAACTCGCCAGCGTGCGCCGGGAGCTTGACGCGACGGCAGAACGACTCCTTAGATCCCAGGAAGAGGAGCGGCGCCGGATCGGGGCGGAGCTGCATGACTCCACAACCCAACATCTGGCGGCGGCAGGGCTCGCCCTCGCTCAGGTTCAGCAGTTGATGCCCGATGATCCGGCCCTTGCGGCGGCAGTCGAGCGCGGCATGGCCTCGTTGACCGAGGCTCAGCGCGAGATCCGGGCCTTTTCGTACCTGCTCTTTCCGCCCAGCCTGGACCGGGACAGGCTGGCCTCGGCCTTGCGCCACTTTATTCAGGGCTTCGCGCGGCGTGCAGGCCTGAATCTTGTCTGCAAGGTCGACGATGCGGCGGACGGTGCCGCACCGCCCGCGCAGAGGGCCATTCTCAGGGTCGTTCAGGAGGCCCTCACCAATGTCCATCGCCATGCCCGGGCGACCCGGGTCGCCGTGACGATCCTCGTGGATGGGCCGAACCTGATGCTCAGGATTACCGACAACGGCATTGGTCTCCTGGCGACTACAGATGATGCCGTCCCAGAACTCGGGGTTGGCATTCGCAGCATGCGGAGCCGGGTCCGGCAATTGGGGGGAGACGTGTCGCTGACGGGCAGTCGACGGGGCACCACCGTGCTGGCCTCAATCCCACTGCACCCAGCGACTGGGGAGGATGGGGCGATACACTCTCCTGAGGACAATCTCAGGATTTTCGCCGAAGACGCCCTGACACCGTCACGCTAGTATGCGCACCATGCCTGGTTTCCGCGAGGTCCACTATGACTCGCATCCTCATTGCCGATGACCATGATGTGCTCAGGACCGGACTGCGGGCCCTGATCGAGACAAGGTCTGGCTGGGAGGTGATCGCGGAAGCGCGGGATGGCCTGGAGGCGCTCAGGGCCGCCGAGACGACCAAGCCCGATATCGTCGTGCTCGACTATGCCATGCCGGTCATGACCGGGGTCGAGGTGGCCCGACGGCTCCGGGCCCAGCCGCCGCGGCCCGAGATCCTGATCTTCACCATGCACGATGACGATGCCATCCTGCGGGAGGCCGTGCTGGCGGGCGTGCGGGGCTATCTGCTCAAGTCGGACGCCCAGGGCCACCTTCTCGAGGCGATCGCGACGCTGGCCCGGCACGAAGCCTACATCTCGGGCCAAGTCTCCGGCACCCTGCTCGAGGCGGTTCTCAAGCCCGGCAAGCTGCGGGACGGCGTCCCGCTGACGCCGCGGGAACGCACCGTGGTCCAGCTCATCGGGGAGGGGCGGACGAGTCGGGAGATCGGCCCGATCCTGAAGGTCGGGATCAAGACGGTGGAGAGCCACCGCGCGGCGGCCATGCGCAAGATCGGCGCCACGAGCACGGCCGACATCGTCCGCTATGCCATTCGCCACCACATGGTTGAGATCTGAGCTGGCGCTTCAGGGTTTCCCTGAGATCGGATCAGGGTGAGCCCGATGGTCCTCTGGCTGTCTTAGGTTCACCATAGCGTATCAAAGCTCACGTCATGGCAGACCAAGTTCTCTCGTGGAGGCGACCATGAACCCAGATGATGCGGTGAACCTACAGGTTCGCAACCGCTTACCCGCCGAGACCTTGAGGTCGAGCCATGGCTGGGGCATTCTCGAGGCCGAGCATGTGGCCATGCGACGCCCGAGGCGGATCGAGTTCAACCTCCATAGCAGCCGGCATTATCTCGCCTTGCTGAATTTCTATCGCGGGGACGGCGAAACGTTTGCAGACGAACTCCCATGCTCCACCTTACGAGACGTCCGGGGCAAGCTTGTCTTCATCCCGGCCGGGTGCCGTCTGCAGGGCTGGTCCCAACCGGAAACAACGCCAATCGCCTTCACGGCCGCCTATCTGGACCCAAATCTCTGCTCACACCTCAGCACGGACCGGCCCCAGCTCTCCCCGATACTGCATGTCGAGCATCCCCTCCTGACCCAACTGTTGCTCCAGCTCAATCGCGTCCTGGCGCAGCCGCACATGTACTCGCGCGTGTATGTCGAGTCGCTCGCGGTTCTTCTGCTCTCGGAGATCATGAACTGTCAGGCGATTGACCGATCGCTGGGTCGCTCTGTCGAGCGCCCCAAGCTCAAGGGTGGGCTGGCAAGTTGGCAGCACCGGGCCGTGCGCGACTACATTGAGGAGAACTTGCCTCAGGACCTCTCCTTGGCCGAGCTGGCGGCGATCGCCCGGCTCAGCCCATACCACTTCTGTCGGGCGTTCAAGGAAGCAGTCGGCGAGCCGCCGCACCGCTATCAGATGGGTCGTCGTATCGAGCGGGCCAAGGCACTGCTGACCGATCCGACCCTGTCTATCACGCACATTGCCATAGCGGTGGGCTACAGCAGTCCGAGCCGGTTCACGACCCTGTTCCGGCAGGTCACCGGCCACTCACCCCGCGATTACCGGAAGAAGATGATCTAGCCCGCTATTCAGGGGTTAGCGAGAGAGTGCTCTGCCTGGTTGGAGCTCACAAAATCCCACAGTCCCTCTCAGGATTTCACAGTACCTCACAGACCGCCCGCGATACCACTCGTTGCAAGGGTAAGATCGAACGATGTTTGGCATGGCACGACCTGTCATGGAAGCTCTCCGGAATCGGGTATGTCCCGTTCTTGCTCCGGATGAGAACGCGCGGCTGCAGGTGTTCATCGGTTAGCAATCAGGAGATCAGAGGCATGGTTGCAGGTCGCTTTATCGTCTTTGGTTTGATAGGTCTCACGATGACAGCTGCACCCGGCACCTGGGCTTACGATCCGGGGGACTCAAGTGAGCCTTGTTGCGAGGGTGCGCGGCTGGAGCGTGACGGCCATACAGCTTTCCTTCAGGAGAATTCCGCCGCCATGAGCGCCATGATGCGAGCCATGTCGGTGAAGCCCTCTGGCAACGTCGACCGAGATTTTGCAGCGATGATGGTGCCGCATCATCAGGGTGCGATCAATATGGCAATGGCCTATCTCCGGTATGGTAAAAACGAGCAGCTGAGGCGGATCGCACAGGAAATCATCGTCACACAGCAGCAGGAAATCGCCGTCATGCGGTTGGCGATCGAAGACTCCCCTGCAACCGGGAGCTCTCCGGTCCAGCCATTTATACCGCTAGCCCATACCCGTCAGGGTCACTAAACCAGGGAGTGACATGGTCACCCTGCAGGACAGCCGATTGGAAGCAGGAGTTGCTCATCATGACATGCAATATTCTCAGGCTGGCGTTGCTTACCGTGGTACTTCTACCAGGCTTAGCGCGGGCCGGGCAGGTGCCAAGAGCCGCATCTGATTCTGACATAGCAATCACCTCTCGTGACCGCGTTTATGCGGCCGAGCAGTTTTCGAACACGGTGTCGGTTACTGATCCGGCCAGCAATCGACTGCTGGGTGTGATCCGCCTCGGCGAACCGCAGCCGGGCAACTTAAGTCCCCTTTATCGCGGTCAGGTTCTCGTGCACGGCCTGGGTTTTTCCCCTGATCATAGAACGTTGGCGGTCGTGTCGATCGGAACGAACTCCGTAAGCTTCATTGACACTGTAACCAATGCCGTGAAGCACGTCACCTATGTTGGCCGGGCGCCGCATGAGGCGTTCTTCACGCCCGACGGCAAGGAGGTCTGGGTGACGATACGGGGCGAGGGCTATGTTGCTGTCCTCGATGGTGCGACGTACGAGGAGAAGACACGGATCGAGTTGTCGAACGGGCCCGGCATGCAGATTTTCTCGCCTGACGGAACCTATGGTTATGTCTGCTCATCCTTTACTCCCGAAACTGTCGTGATCACCGTCGCTGACCACAAGGTCGTTGGGCGAGTGGCGCAGGCGAGTCCGTTCTGTCCCAACCTCGCAGCGTCTCCAGACGGCGATCAGGTCTGGTTCACACTGAAGGATATTGGTCAAGTCCAGGCGTTCGACGCCCGCCCGCCCTTTGCGATGCTGAAAACGATCGAAGCCGGCCCAATCACCAATCACGTCAATTTCGTGCGCAATGCCAAGGGGAGCTTCGCCTATGTGACGGTCGGTGGCTTGAACCAAGTTAAGGTCTTCCGGACCGACACCTTTGAGATGGTCGCGACGATCCCGGTCGGCAGGCTTCCCCATGGCGTCTGGCCGTCCGGTGACGGCACGCGGGTCTATGTCGGGTTGGAGAATGCAGACGCTCTGGCAGCAATCGACACACTGACGAATGAGGTCGTGGCAACGATCCCGATCGGGCAAGCGCCGCAGGCCCTCGTTTATGTGCCGGACGCCGTTCCGGAGGGTGATGGCACTCAGGGACTTGACCCGCTGAGCGTTGCTGGCCAAGCAGCCCACCTCACCCTTGCGCCTGTCGGTGCCACCCCTGCGGGCAGCCAAGCGATAACCGACGTGTCACTGTTTGATCAAGGCTTGACCCAGGTGCTTCAGGCTGCTGCGACCGGACTGAAACCAACGCGGGCCTATGTTCTTGCGCTGGTGAGCAAACCTGACGGGAGTGGCGCACGTGAGCCCCTTGCAAGCTTCATGACCAACCCGGCCGGCTCGGCGGTCGTGAATGCAGTTGGCCCAATCCGGCAGATTGTTCAAGGCAAGGTGCATGTCGATCGCCACTATCTCGCAATTTTCGAGCGGGATGGTGAGGCTCTCGGCAAGGCGGTTCAGGTCCAGGCGGATTGAAGTTTAATGCAGCCCGGCATTGCGCCTTAATGATCGCAGATCTATCCCAGCCGGATGCCTGTCTGCTGTCAGCGAGAGCTCGCAACATTCTGGCGGTAATTTCGGCCGTCAATGACCGGCGTGTCAGCGGTAATGTCAAGTTGGCGAGAGGCGGTGATCTATGGCACGGTCCTGGGCATGAGCACGCCATCCAATCCGTATCGTGGGTCCCGTTTTCCGGCCGAGATAATCAACCAGGCCCTCTGGTTGTATCACTGCTTCAGTCTGAGCTTGCGGGAAGTCGAACTGATCCTCGCGGCGCGAGGTATCATGGTCTGCTACGAGACGATCCGCGAATGAAGCCTGGGCTTTGGGCTAAGTTATGCCAAGACGCTCAAGCAGCGGCGGCCGCAGCCCGGTACGCTACCTCTGGATGAAGTTTTCGTGCGCATTCGGGGCAAACTGCATTATCTCTGGTGAGCGGTCAATCGGAATGGAAACGTGCTCGACGTCTTAGTCCAGAGTCGCCGTAACATGAAGGCGGCTAAGCGCTTCTTTCGCAAGCTGCTGATGGGCTTGCGCTACGCGCCCAGGGTGATCGTGACGGATAAACTCGTGTCCTATGGCGCGTCTAAATGCGAGATCCTGCCGGGCGTCGAAAACCGGCAGAGTCGATACTTGAACAACCGCTGTGAGGTCTCACACCAGCCCACCCGAAGGCGGGAGCGCCACATGAGGCGATTCAAGTCAGCTCGGCAGGCCCAGCAGTTTCTCTCAATGAGTAGCTCGATCCACAACCACTTCCAGCTCCGCCGTCATCTCCTGTCTGCCAATAGTTACCGGACTACGCGTGATCACGCCTTCGCCCCTTGGCGCGATGCGACCGGTGCTGCCCTCGTATAATAGCTTGGACCGATCTGACGGCTCTGACCGCGCCAGCTATGCCCATTAAGCATCAACTTGACAGTGGAGTATCTCGCTACATTGGACGAAGCCGCCTGGGGTGCAGCGACAGACGTTGAGCCGAAGTTCGTCTCTCCCTCGGATCCAGCAGCCCAGTGGACCGGTGCCATGCGCGGACCCGCGTTCTTTGCTTATGCCGACAATTACCTCATCGACCTCAAGTCAGCGGTGATCGTGGGCGTGGAGGCTTCCCGGGCGGTGCGGCAGGCCGAGGTGGGGGCTGCCCGCACCATGCTGGAGCGCGCGGCCGAGCGCTTTGGCCTCAAGCCCGAGCGGCTGGCGGGTGACAGTGCCTACGGCTCGGCCAAGATGCTGCACTGGCTCGTGGACGAGCAGAAGATCGAGCCGCATGTTCCGGTGATCGACAACTCCGAGCGCCAGGACGGCACCTTCTCACGATCTGACTTCACGTATGATCCGGAGACGGACACCTACATCTGTCCTGAGGGCAAGACGCTGACGACCAGCGGTCGGATCGTGACTGAAGGAACGAACCGGCTCTACCTGGGCAGCACTTTTGACTGTGGCCCGTGTCCGCTCAAGGAGCGTTGCTGTCCCAACACGCCGGCCCGCAGGATCACACGTAGCTTCTATGAGCACGCAAGAGAGGTCACGCGAGCGCTGGCCGGCACGCCAGCCTTTGAGCGGTCACGTCAGGGCCGCAAGCGCATCGAGATGCTGTTTGCCCATCTCAAGCGGATCCTGAAGATGGGACGTCTGCGGCTGCGCAGTCCGTGCGGGGCTCAAGACGAGTTCCTGCTGGCCGCCACCGCTCAGAACCTGAGGAAACTCGCCAAGCTGGTTCTGCCGACAGGGCCTCAGATGACCCAAGAGGCTTGAGAAGGTCCGCAGGATACACCTCACCACAGTCTTAGCCTCAACAAGGCAAGCTGCATCGCTGTCCCAGCCCGTCTGGATGCCGACTTTGTCAACGCAATCTGCCAGAAGACGACGTTCCCAGCTCCATCCATATGCGCTGGGTGACAATCGTGCATCGAAGGGTGGCTGTTTTCCCGAGGCTTAGAATAACCGTCGGGGCCGGTGGTCTTGGCCGGGAAGCGGTGCCGGGCGGCGCGGGCCAGACGAGCTCGAACACCGTCAGGTCGAACTCGACCTCTTGGGAGCCCAACTCGATGTCGCCCAGTCCGAACTCGATCAGAGCACGATCCGCGCCCGGCCGTTGGCGAAGCCACCGGCATCACCCTGAACCCGGGCGGCTGCCACCAAGGCGGCGATGTCGTTCGTCGTGTCCGCCGGCCTCCACAGCGTCGGTGTGTTCGGCCAGAACGGCCTGCAAACGCCCGTCGGTACAAGGTGATCTTCACGATAAGTCGTTCCCGTGTTCTTCGGCTAGCGTGTCTGCGTCGGCCTGCCGCTCGGCATCGCTCCACCGCCCGCCCTACCGTTCGCCGAGGTAGCGAAAGAGCGTCTGGCGCCACCAGGCGCCCTGGATCGTCTCTAGCATGGCGACATCGACAGGCTCGCGCAGGGGACTGCCGGGGGGCAGTGCGATGCCGTACATCTGCGCGTCGAAGGAGATCTCCAGTATCTCCGCGGAGGACGCGAACTGCTCCCTCACGATCCAGGCCAGCAATGGCTTGTCGTACACGAAGGCATCCAGCGTGCCTCCTTTGAGTGCCCCAAGACCATCCTGGGGAGTGGCAAAGGTCTGGTAGCCGATCCGGCGCTCGTCGAGGAATGCCGTGGTCGCCGAACCTACCACGACCCCGACCCTGACCGCCGTCAGATCATTCACCCCGGACACAAGCCCCTGGAGCTTGCGCGTTGTGAGCGTCGACGTCACGCTCGCGGTGAAGACCGCAAGCGCCACGACGGAGGCAGCCATCCACACGATGGCCAAGATGCGCCCGGGCAGTGTCCTCGGCGCGAGATAGCCCGTGCTTGCCTGGGTCATGGTTTCGGCCGACCACCAGATGCTGGTGCCAAGCCCCTTGACCGCCCCACCCCCGAAATCCTCGTTGTGGCGGCGCTCGAACAGCCAGATCAGCAGACCGATGCCCACGGCAAGGCCCACCAAGGCCAGGATGGCCTGGACGAAGCCGAACGATCCGACCGTATCGATGATCAACTGCCAAGCCGAGGGGCGGGCCGACGGCACCGCAATCCCTAGGCCGCTGAGATAGAACGGCTGGCTGAAATCGAGCATTCGTTCCCGCTCGGCTGTGATGGTCAGGGCCGCGACCGCCGCGTCGTACTTGCCCTCGGCCGTCCCGTGCAGCAGCCCGGGCACCGTCGGCTCCTCGACGAACCTGTACCGGAGTTGCAACTGGTCGCCGACCCTTCGCCACAGGTCGATGCTGATGCCGAACCACGAGCCGTCAGCCGCCTTCATGGCGAAGGGTGCCGCTTCCTTGGTGGCGATGACGAGTTCGCGATTACCAGAGATCTGGGCGGCAGCCGGTGCGATCGACGGTGCTATGAAACTCCCGAACAGGAATAGAAGTGCGCGCAGGTACTGCATCATCGTCCCTCGTTGCCTGCGTGGAGAAGAAGATTGGCGGCATGCGGAAAGTCGCTCAGCGGCGGCGATTAAGCCAGACTGTCGCTTGCATGCTTGTCCAGGCCGACGGCATCAGGAACTCGTGCCACCTGCCGTCAGGCGCCAGAAGCCGCCGCACGTCATAGTCGGCGGCCTCGCTCGATGGAGCCGAGATCCTGTCTGGAGGAGCCGGCAGTGCCTCATCGTGCCGGGGTGACAGGCAGATCCGCTGCTCGTCGCCCACGGTGTGAAGCATGCCGTCGCACGGACCTCCTACACACCAATAGGTCGCTCCCGCGCCGCCATCCCGATCCTTTCCACGCCCGCGGTCCATTTCCCGACGTTTCGTCAGACCCCCTCCGGCTGGGGCAGTTGTTACGCCCGCCTCCCCGATGGCGCCCGGTCAGGCCCGAGTTCCCTCCGTCGCGTCCGGCGGGCGTCCATCCGGGGGGCGCCGGAGCCGCGATCAAGCCATAATCCTAACAGGAAAGCTTGACCTCCTGAAGCGGGCTCCTCCAACTCCCTTGAGGCTCTGCTCCAGGCGACGAAGAGCAATCAGACTGGAGCGGCTAAAATGGATAATCCTCGACCGCGGCTGATGGCTTGCGGCCCAGGGCTGGTCCGGGCGCTACTTGTCTTCAACAAACAAGCCGCACTGAACGGCGTTATGGGGGGCAAGCTCGGTAGTACCATGGCCTGAACGAACGTCCGATCATCCCATCAGTGAGGAACTAAGGCTAAGGTCAGCCCAATCCCATAAGGCGACGTTTGATCTGTGACTTTAGAAGGCTCAAGGGCGCAGCGAAGGCTGGGTCACTTGGCGGATCTGTCTAAGGTGCCATTTCTTAATCTGGCAAAGCGAAGCAAGGGAAGAACAAATGATTAGTGGCAGCTCCGGGCCTCCCACATATTTCCGAGGGAGCACAAAGGTTAGACGGCGAAGTAACAAGATGTTCATCCTGACTTTGATAAGATCTCGACTTTCAGTAGTGCTCCGTTAGACTTCTCCTAGGCTCATTCCCTGAATGAGAACGAGCTCTGGGGTGCCTTCCGATCTATGCCAAGTCTGCCGTCTTTTTCTTTCGAAGGATCCCTGGTGTCCGCGCCGGAGGAGGCATACTGGATATGGCGCAACATTGTCTCGCCGCTGTTTGACGTAGCGGTCGCAGATACACAAGCCGTCGCATCGTTCCGGGTCAAAATCGACAGTTACCACTTTGGTCCGTTGCTCCTCGGAAGCGTGGCAGCGAGTGGGCAAGAGTTTCGCCGCACCCCGGTGACGATCGCGCGCAGCGGCGTCGATCATTACCTCGTGCAGCTTTATCCCGTAGGCGGCTACGCGGGAGATGCAGAGGGCCGAACGGTCCATGTCCATCCTGGCGACCTCAGCATCCTTGATCTGTCCCGGACAATGCATACCCGGGCGGCGACCTTTCAGAACCTCAGTCTCGTGGTCCCGCGATCGGTATTGGAGCCTCTGGCGAGGAATCCCGACGGGCTCCATGGCCTTGTGCTCTCAGGTCAGTCCTCTCTCGGCCACCTGCTCGCCACCTATCTGAGCACCGTCTATCAGGCGGCAGGCTCTCTCAGTTCAGAGGATGGGGCTCGTATCTCTAATGCGACGGCTAGCCTTGTCGCTGCCTGTTTCGGCCCTGCGGCCGACGCTCATGAGACAACAACGATCGCCAAACGCGCTGCACTGATCCTGACGATCAAGCGCTATATCGACAACAATCTGGCAGATCCATTGCTGACGGTGGACAGCATCGGCCGCGAGTTCCGCCTGTCAAGGGCCACACTCGGCCGAATGTTCGAGCCATTGGGTGGATTAGCGGCGTTCATACGGGCACGACGGATGCTCCGGTGCTTCAGCGAGATCACGTCATCAGCCCATGCTCATCGCTCCATTGCGGATATCGCCTACTCGTGGGGCTTCAACAGTGAAACCGCCTTCAGCCGGACGTTCCGCGGAATGTTCGATATGTCGCCCCGGGAAGCCCGAGCCGAGGGCGCCTCGGCTCATCGAACAATCAAACATCTCCAGCCTGGCTCGAATGGATCTGGCCAGCCAGTTCTGGCCGAGTGGATCCAATATCTTCGGGTCTGATCGGCCCTACCTCCTTTGATCCCGCGCGTGAGATAAACGGCGCAAAGCTTGAGGCAAACTGCAAAGTATTTCCCCGCCCGATCCGCTAAACAGCTTACAGGGTTAATCCGTTGCAAGGGGGCAGCCGCGATGACCGCAAAGATCTTTCGGCGCCGGAGGGAACCATCCGGCAGCATCATTGAAGCCGCGTACAGTCCATCTCGGTTCTTACATCCGGAGGCAGCGAACGAAAACCGATGCTCTGACTCCCCGGGCATGTCGCCGAGGGAAACTGAGATCATCACACATCTGGCGACCGGCCAAAACCCGTCTGCCGTTGCGGATCTGTTGAAGATCGACGAGGCTGCCGTCAAGGAGCACATCAAGTCCGTTCTGCGCAAGTTGAAGACGAGAACAGCCCGGTCGCCATCAGATCGGCCCGTGAGCAAGTAAGTTGATCGAGACGCAACTGAGATACACCGCAGGACGACACTTCGATGATTTCGCTTCGCGGCCTGCTGACCAACGATCAAACATTATGAATGCCTGCAACGGGTCGATTTGGGTCTTTAAGCGCGACCGTGTGAAGGTCGGCTCGCGGTCGCGTTGCAGACGTTCTTCCCTGCCTGAGCCCAAGCGATCCAAAGGCGGCTATTCCTCAGCGCACATGCCCGTCCAAGGATCTTTCTCGGGCCCTGCTTCATTGGGAGACAAGACAGAGGAACAAAGCGAACGCCATGAGCGGCATGGGCACGGCGAAACCCTGGTTGAGGGCATTTACCCGGATCTCGGGCCTCATCGCTCGGCCTGTGCGTGAGGCGCAAGGCGAGAGCGGGGTGGTCCTCCAGCCCTACCGTGGGTATGGTTCCCCCACTGAGGTGTTCCTGATCGGCCGGGTGTTCCGCCAGTCGAAACCGTCCTCAGAGACCCGACGAACCCCGCTCCTCGCTGATCTGCGCGATATCGGCCGGCGCATCGCCCGCCGCGCCGTTCCCAATGCGGACGGGACAGCCCGGTTCTACGGCGCGGAGGAACCCTTCACCACTGACCAGGATGGCTACTTCCGGGTCCATCTCTCCCCTGCCCTGTCGGTACCTGACGATCGTTGGTGGCACACGATGGATCTGGCCCTGGAGCAGCCTCAGGCGGTTCAGGCGCAAGCGCAGATCTTCATCCCGCCGGCCAGCTGCCGGTACGTGGTTATCAGCGACATTGACGACACCATCATGTACACCGGGGTCGCCAACAAGCTCAGGATGCTTTGGCGCCTGTTCGTCGAAGATGCCAAGAGCCGAATGGCTTTTCCTGGGGTCGGCGCCTTGTACCGGGCCCTGCACGCCGGCACCTCAGGCCATCAGCAGAACCCCATGCTCTATGTCTCGCGGGCGCCTTGGGGCATCTATGAGGTATTGGAGGAATTCTTTGACCGGCATGGCATTCCCGTTGGCCCAATTCTGTTCCTGCGCGAATGGGGTGTCTCGTGGACCAGCCCGCTGCCCCACAAGGCCGAGGACCACAAGCGTGAGCTGATCCACAACATGCTGGCGCTCTACCGTGATCTGCCTTTCGTGCTGATCGGCGACAGCGGGCAGCATGATCCTGAGATCTACCGCCAGATCGTTGACGAGCATCCCGGCCGGGTGCTGGCGGTCTACATCCGCAATGTCTCCCGAGATCCCAAAAGGATCAGGGAGATCGAGGATCTCGCCAAGGTGGTGGCGGGGGCGGGCAGCAGCCTCGTCCTGGCGGCCGACAGCCTAGCGATGGCCGGGCACGCGGTTGGTCTCGGCCTCATTGCTCCAGCGACGCTCTCGGAGGTCAAGGACGAGAAGGCGGCGGCCGACACGGCGCGGCGGCCGGCGACCCATGGCATCCAGCGCGCCACTCCGGCTGCGACAGCCGACGCCGTGTCGCGGGGTGACCTGCAGTGTCTGGTCGAGACGGGATCGGAGGCCGTGCCGCCCAGCGTCGTCGTCGAGCCGAAGACGCGCCGGCCCCTCGACAAGGCTTGACGTGGCAGGGACCTCCCAGAACCAGGTGTGTCTGTTGCGGTCGATGGTGGAGGGCTCCTGCCACGGTTCAAAGACCCTCACTCCGGGGCTCAAGGGTGCTCACGCAATGGGCTCTGCCAAACCCATAGAGCAGCGGCATCTCCAGGCGATAACGCCAGATAAGGCTGCCTTAATGCCAGAACGGCATCCTGACCTTTCGGTCATTGGGGAACTTCGCGTTCATGAGCGGCTCCGCATAGGTGAACAGCAGCCGTCTCCGAAAGGCCGGAGGCGTCTCGATGATCTGAATGTCGCGCGCCAGCGTCTCGTCTGGCCAGAAGTACGGCCTCTGTCCGCCCATGAAGGCCGCCTCTTGGGTCCAGGGCGGCACCTCGAGCCCCCAGCGCTGGGCCAGGTGCTCGCCGACCGCTCCGAGCCAGGCATTATCCCTCGGCTCTCCGGTCGGAATGGGCACCGGATCGAGCATAGCCTGTTGGGCTGCCTTGTCCTTCTGCTGGTAGAAAGCTTCCTCGAACTCGCCCGCGGCAAGTCCAAAGCAGTCGCCATCCTCCCTCGCCAGTGCGGCGACATCGGCCAGGGACTTCGGGGTCGCGTTCAACACCAACCCGCAGCCAAAACGATCAAGTGCATAGTCGAACTGGGACAGCCTCCTCTCAATGGTCCGGGCTATCTCGCCGTCCTCCTTGACTCTTCTCTCCAGGTAAGGAGCGACGAGGCGCTTCAGCCTCTTGGCACTCTTGATGCCGGCCTGAGCCGCGATCCGGATGGCAGGTTCAAGATCGTCGTAGCCGATGTCGTCTCTCAGGCGAAGCGAGGCGAGGAATGTCATCGGAACAAGCAGGCTGGCTGGCGCAGCGAGAACCCGAAGCCCAGGGCGCTCCCAGGACGGGTACATTCCCGTCGGGAACCCAGCCGCCGCGGACGGTCCGTGATCAAAGGCGGCGGGCAGGATGTCCTCGACCCAATCGTTGGGGAGCCCGACACTTCGTCCTGCGCCCACGACCACTTGCCGGACAATCCCGCCCCTGCCCTCAAGGGCAATGTCTGCCTCGATGCGGGTGCCATCGTCGGCCCAGCTGTAGCGGACCAGGATGACGCATCGCTCATGGATCATGATCTCACCAATGACCCGGTGACCTCGAAGCTCCTCGCCAGCGAGGTTCAGTGCCCTGCGTACGAGGTCTAGGTAGATGTGAGCGGAAGCTGTCATCGCCGAACTCGCAGGGGTGACATGTCTGCGGTGAGGTAGGGCGTCCTGCTCCGCAGGCCATGGAGCGGAGCGACGCTGCTTTCGCCGGCTCACACAACTCTCTGTGTGCTCCCGCTCGGCCCGCCTGACGGACACGTGAGATGCGAGTAATTGGTGGGCTCCCCGTTATCGTCGATGCTATCGTTGAAACTGGGCCGTATGGCGTAAGGCGTGCTTCTGGGCCTGTGAATGACCTGCCACACGCTCGGGCTGTCGTTCTTCGCTTATCTTGCGACCGACTGGATCGAACTGGGGTGAGCCAAACTCGTTTTCCGGGCAGGCTGAGGCCCACCGCCCCCTAATCTGCCCCGCTTACCCCAGCCACTACCAGTTTATACACCATATAAGATGTTGAATAGAAGGATAAATCTGATAATTTGTGAAGCTAAGTAGGAGTTGACTACAGTTTGGCATCGGGGAATTAGCGTTGCGGTTTAGGTATCGATAACTGCCGCTTATGATACCAATGCGGTTCTGAGGCTTTTGGGGCGATTTTGACCGCAGTTTGGGTTCCTTCCCGCCTGGATCTGCGCCATGCGACGGCTTTTCGCTGCGGCCAAGGCTGTGCCCGAGCAAGA
>NZ_JAMXFI010000040.1:0-63583 GCF_025460875.1 Microvirga yunnanensis | reverse complement strand
TCGCCAAGGTCCGCCTCATGACCAACAACCCAGACAAGATCGCAGCGCTGACCAAGGCCGGACTCGAGGTCATCTCGGACCATCGGGTGCTGGGCCGTCCCACGGCCGAGAACGTCAGCTACCTGGCGGCCAAGCGCGACCGCGCCGGGCACTACATCGACCTTGAGGGCATGCTGGCCTGCTCGCAGAAGGATTAAGCGGTTGATACCGCACGATCTCCCCTAAAGGTCGTATTGTCGCAGTAGAACAATGTTCTAGCTTTTCCATGAGGCGGAAAGACCGCTCCGGCCCGACCGCCATGCCACGGGTGCCAGCAGGTGCTGGCGGGGTGAGGGAAAAGCTCATGTGGAGCCAAGTCTATAATCCATTCGGCAACGCGACGTTGTCGACCATTGCGGCGGCCATTCCCGTCGTTCTGCTTCTGGTGATGATCGCATCCGGCAAGGTGAAGGCCCATATTGCCGCGGTCGTCGCCCTTCTCGCGGCGATCGCCGTCTCGGTCTTCCTGTTCACCATGCCGGCCGGGCTCGCCACCCGTGCCGCCCTGTTCGGCGTCGCGACGGGCATGTTCCCGATCGGCTGGATCATCCTGAATGTCATCTTCCTCTACCGGCTGACGGTGGAGAGGGGATGGTTCGCAACGCTTCAGCAATCCGTCGGCGATCTCACGACGGACCGCCGCCTCCAGCTGCTGCTCGTCGCATTCGCGTTTGGTGCCTTCTTCGAAGGCGCGGGCGGCTTCGGCACGCCGGTCGCCGTGACGGGCGCCATTCTCATCGGGCTCGGGTTCTCGCCCCTTGCAGCCTCGGGCCTGTCATTGATCGCCAACACGGCGCCGGTGGCCTATGGCGCCCTCGGCGCTCCGATCCAGGGTCTGGCCTCCGTGACAGGATTCGACCCTTACGTCCTCGGCGCGATGGTCGGGCGCCAGTTGCCGTTCTTTTCGCTGATCGTGCCTTTCTGGCTGATCTGGGTGTTCGCCGGGTTCCGGGGCATGCTGCAGGTCTGGCCGGCCATCCTGGTCTGCGGCGTGTCCTTCGCCATTCCGCAATTCCTGATCTCCAACTACATCAATCCCTGGATCGTCGACATCGGCGCGTCCCTGATCTCGATGGCCTGCCTCGTGGGCTTCATGCGGGTCTGGCGCCCGAGGGAGGTCTGGACGTCTCCGGCGCTGCGGACCCATGACATCTCGGCCGGCACCATGACGCAGCCCGCATCGCTGGGCGCCGGCGCCGCCCCTGTGGCGCCCAAGGCGAGCCGCGACGAAATCATCCGGGCCTGGGTGCCGTGGATCATCCTGTCGGTGATCGTGGCGATCTGGGGCACGGGCTGGTTCAAGGCGCTCGTCAACCCGATCTTCACCTGGAGCTATCCGATTCCGGGCCTGCACAACATGGTGCAGAAGGTTGCGCCCATCGTGGCCAATCCAACCGCGGAACCGGCCGTCTTCGCCTTCACATACATGTCCTACACGGGCACGGGCGTGCTGATCGCAGCCATCATCGCGGGATTCGTCATGGGCTTCTCGCCCCTGAGGCTCGTCACGGCCTGGTTCGAGACGATTTGGGTGCTGCGCTACTCTCTCATCACCATCGCGGCGATGCTCGCGATCGGCACGCTGACACGCTTCTCGGGCGTCGATGCGACGCTTGGCCTCGCCTTCGCCGGCACGGGAATTCTGTACCCGTTCTTCGGCACCCTGCTCGGCTGGCTCGGCGTCGCCCTGACGGGTTCCGACACGGCCTCCAACGTGCTGTTCGGCGGATTGCAGAAGATCACCTCGGAGCAACTCGGGCTCTCGCCCATCCTCATGGCGGCGGCCAATTCGTCCGGCGGCGTGATGGGCAAGATGATCGACGCGCAGTCCATCGTCGTGGCGTCGACCGCGACCAACTGGTTCGGCCACGAGGGAAGCATCCTGCGTTTCGTATTCTGGCATTCGATCGTGCTGGCCTGCCTGGTCGGCGGCCTCGTGATGCTGCAAGCCTATGTCTCGCCGTTCACGGACATGGTCCTGCACTGACGGGCAGCGAGAGACAAAACGAGAGCGCCGCCGGATCGTTTCCGGCGGCGCTCTCTTGTGGAGCGGCTTAGCGCATCGGACGGAAAAGTGGACCCCGGTTTGGGATCGGATCCGATGCTCACATCCTGAAGCGGCGCATCGTCCGGAACCCTGTCTTGATCGCTCGGCCCGATGGTCACCCCTTCGTGGTCACGGGCCCGTCCGATCCACCACCACGTCATCACCGGGCTTGTCCCGGTGATCCCGCTTCTGTGAAGCGCCGCGCTCTCCGGATCGGGATGGCCGGCACAAGGCCGGCCATGACGTGTGGAGGGTATCATCACCGGGTCACGCTACCCGCCCTGTCATCACCCGCTCTCACCATCCTCCCACGTCACCACCGGGTTCGATCCCAACCTGGACCCGCTTTTTACGTCTGAGGCCCTAGAGCATCGGACGGACCCAGAGGGCCGCGTCAGCGACCCGAAGGGCCAAGCCAGTGACCCGAAGGGCCGCGCCAGCGAAAAGTGGATCCGGTTTTCGCTGGCGCGGCTCGCTGGGTCCGTTCTGACCGATGCTCTCATCCAAGAAGAAAGCATCGGATGGATCCCAAAAGTGCAAGTCCGCTTTTGGGTCCGATGCTCTAGCGCGCCGGCATGCCGGTCTCGATGATCTTCGCCCAGAGCGAGACGCCGTAGGGGCTCGCCTCGTCGTTGAAGTCGTAGGCCGGGTGGTGGACGCCCGCCGTATCCCCGTTGCCGAGGAAGATGTAGGCGCCGGGGCGCTGCTCCAGCATGTAGGAGAAGTCCTCGGCCCCCATGAGCGGCAGCACCGTCGTGTCCACGGCGTTCTCGCCCGCGACCGCGCGGGCGACGCCCGCCATGAAATCGGTCTTGTCCGGATCGTTCATGGTCACCGGGTAGCCGCGATCGTACTCGACCTCGGCCTTGGCGCCGAAAGGCGCAGACATTCTCCACGATGGCGCGGATGCGCGTTTCGGCGAGGTCGCGGACCTCGGGCGAGAGGGTGCGCACGGTGCCGAGCAGCATCGCCGTCTGCGGAATGACGTTGAAGGCTTCGCCCGCCTTCACGGTGCAGACGGAGACCACCACGGAATCGAGCGGATCGGCGCTGCGCGACGCGATGGTCTGCAGGGCCGTGATCACATGGGCCGAGATGACGACCGGGTCGATGCAGTCGTGCGGTCGCGCCGCATGGCCGCCCTTGCCCTCGATGGTGATCGTGAAGCGGTCGGCCGCGGCCATCATGGCGCCCGGCCGGATGGCGAACTGGCCCACGGGAACGCCCGGCATATTGTGCATGCCGTAGACCTCGTGCACGCCGAAGCGCTCCATCAGGCCGTCCTTGAGCATCTCGTTGCCGCCGCCGCCGCCCTCTTCCGCCGGCTGGAAGATCACCACGGCGGTGCCGTCGAAGTTGCGTGTCTCGGCGAGGTACTTCGCCGCCCCGAGGAGCATCGCCGTGTGGCCGTCATGGCCGCAGGCATGCATCTTGCCCGGCACCTTGGATTTGTGAGGAACGTTCGTCGCCTCCTCGATGGGCAGCGCGTCCATGTCGGCGCGAAGGCCGATCACCTTGCCCGAATTGTTCGAGCGCCCCTTGATCACGCCGACGACACCGGTTCGTCCGAGGCCGGTCACGACCTCGTCGCAGCCGAAGCTCTTCAGCTTCTCCGCCACGATGCCGGCGGTGCGATGGACGTCGAACAGGAGTTCCGGGTTTTCATGGAAGTCACGACGCCAGGTGGCGATTTCATCGGCAAGGTCGGCGACGCGGTTGATGATCGGCATGAACGTTCCTCGGGTTTGGGAATCCGCAAGCCGTCAGCGAAGCAGAGGCGAGGCCGCTTCGTCAATCCTTCTGCGCGCGATGCCCGAGAGCATTTTTCGGTCAAGTGGATCCGGTTCACCGCAAGAGAATGCGGCACAACGCAGACGAGACATGATTCCACGCCAGTGGAAACGGCTCTAGGCCATGCGGTGCAGAACGGCCTTGGGGCGCTTCGTGCGAAACTGTCCCCGCTCGATGGCCACGAAGATCAGCACCAGGGCCACGAGCGCGGTGAACCACCAGACCTGTGTGGTGCCGATGCCGAGACATCCCAGGGCGTAGGCGCAGGCGAACGCGGCCATGATGCCGGGCGCCACGCTGGCGCGGTGGCCTCTGGCGCTGACGACCGCCTGATACAGAAGCACGGACCCGGCCACGGCACCCACGAGGCCGAGCTCATACCAGATCTCGAACAGGAGCGTGGACGGTGCGCTGGGCGGCATCAATCCGAGGAAGCGGCCACGCAGGGCCGTCTCCAGGCCATGTCCCGTCAGCAGACGCAGCGGCTCGCCGAGAATGATCTGGCGCCACACCTCGAGGGCGAGGGTCGTGGGAGAGGTCGGGCCGAGCAGGTTCGTCGCAAGCGGCTTCAGGAGGAAGGGCAGGACCGGAGCGAACAGCAGGAGGCCCGCCATGACGAGGCCGGTCAGGCGCGGTCCGAAGACCGGATTCCATGCGGTGACGACGAACACGACGGCGCCGGCGACCAGGCCATAGAGGGGCAGGCCGTCCCGCGTGAGGAGCGAACAGACCGCGACGGCGAGCGCCAGCCCGAGGGCTTCCAGATTGCGGCCGCGGGAATGAAGCCACGCGATGGCCGGCCAGAGGAGCAGAACGAGCATCAGCATGCCGCGCTCCAGGCTCAGACCTTCCGGGTCGATGGTGCTGCCGCCGGTGAGCGCCAGGAAGACGGCAATCAGGGCCGCGAGTCCGACCCCGACCGGCAGAAGATAGAGATTGGCCGAGCGCATGCGCTCGGGAACGGCGAGATAGCCCCCCAGCCCCATGAGGATCATGCCTGTGATGTTGAGGAGCCGCTCGGAGGCCTGAGGCAGAAAGGGCGTCCACAGCAGGGACAGCCCGGCCCAGAACAGCAGAACCAGCCCGGCGATTCCCCCCGGGGACGTGGCAAGGGCCGTCAGCTTGTCCCAGGCATGCTTCGCGCTGCCGTCGAGCACCGACGCGAGGACGAGGAGGATGACCGCGAGAGGCGCCATCACCACGAGCGCGCGGCGCGTGAACAGAGCCGCCAGAGGCACGGCGAAGAACAGGATCGCGAAGCCGAGACGCCGCAGCATGGCGGCGGCATCGGCCGAGGGATTGGCCGCTTGGGAGACAGGACGGATCATGCGAGCAGGCAATCAGCGGTTGAATGTTCAGGAGATGGAAGCCTAACGGACCACGGGGCCGAATGCTGTAGGTGCAATGCAACACATCATTGTCTTTGTGGCCTCTTTCTTCGCCATGTCATGGCCGGGTTCGCTCCGGCCATGACATGTGGCCAGCCGTCAATCCTTCTGTCCGCGGATGAAGTTGATGATGCCGGAGAAGTCGTCGCCCTCGTGGCCGGCCTTGTTGAACAGGGCATAGAGCTGGGCCGCCTCCGCCCCCAGGGGCGTGGAAGCGCCCGAGGCGAGCGCGGCCTCCTGGGCGAGTTTCAGGTCCTTGAGCATGAGGGCTGCCGCGAAGCCCGGCCTGTAGCCGTTGTTGGCCGGCGAGGCCGGCACCGGGCCCGGCACCGGGCAATAGGTGGTCAGCGACCAGCATTGGCCCGAGGACGTGGAGGCGACGTCGAACAGCGCCTGATGCGACAGCCCGAGCTTCTCGCCGAGCACGAAGGCCTCGGCCACGCCGATCATCGAGATTCCGAGGATCATGTTGTTGCAGATCTTCGCCGCCTGGCCGGCGCCCGCCTCGCCGCAATGGACGACCTTCTTGCCCATCCGGGACAGGATCGGCTCGGCCCGGTCGAAGGCATCCTTCGCGCCGCCTGTCATGAAGGTGAGCGTTGCGCCCTTCGCGCCTCCGACGCCGCCGGACACCGGCGCGTCGAGGCTCGCGAGGTTGCGCCCCTGCTCGCGCGCCATGCCGTGCACCTTGCGTGCGCTCTCCACGTCGATGGTGGAGCAGTCGATCAGCAGCGCACCCTCCTTCACCGAAGGGAGAATGTCGGTCCAGACGGCGAGCACGTGCTTGCCGGCCGGCAGCATGGTGACGACGATCTCCGCGTCCCGCACGGCATCGACCGTCGATCCGGCGATGGCCACGCCGTCGCCGCGGGCCTGATCGCAGGAGGCCGGCGACAGATCGAACCCGGTGACGCTGTGACCGGCCTTGACGAGGTTGGCGGCCATCGGGCCGCCCATGTTGCCGAGGCCGATGAAGGCGATGGTGGTCATGAAGATCCTCCCTTGTTGTGATGTGACGCCCGGCCGAGAAGCCAGAACGAGCCGGCCGCCATGACGAGGCCGCTGCCGGCATGAATCAGGAGATGGCCGGGGCTCTCGAAACCCCGTGCGAGAAAGACGAGAACCATGTCGCCAGCCGGAATGAGAACCGTGAGCCCGAGCACCGTGCCGACGATGCGTTGCGTCGCCAGACGCGCCAGGGCGGCGAGATAGGTCCCGAAGGCGAGATCGCGCAGCCCGATGGCCGAGACGTAGGCCAGATCCGAGCCCTCAGGAGCGGCGATCCCGAACAAAGCCGCGCCGGCACGCGGCGCAAAGACGAAGAGGAGCCCCAGCAGGACGAACACTCCCGCCAAGGCGGCAACGAGCCAGGTGCTCGGCTCCCGCCAAGGCAGCCCCGAAGATGCGTCCCGGCCCGTCATGGGCGTCGCGCCACCCAGAGGGCTCCGGTGAGCGCGAAGCCGTAGAACCACAGCATCAGCGAGCCGAAGACCTTGTCGAGGGCCGGGTCGAGCTGCGGAAAGAACACGGCGAAATGCGATCCCACAGCGGCCATGACCAGCATGCCCGGCACGGCCGTCAGAGCCATGGCATGGCCGGCTTCCTTGCGCGGCACCTGCAGGATACGGCCGATCATCAGGCCGAGGCCCGATCCCAGCACGGCGCCTGCGGTGAAGTTGAGCTGGAACGGGCGCCGCCCGTCCTGGAAGAACAAGGGTCCCGCCAGCCAGAACAGCGCCAGGATCGCCGCCGCGATGCCGACGCCGAGGCCGAGCGACCGCACCATCATCGATTGCCGCGCCCCACCAGATCGCGCGCCACGATCAGTCGCATGATCTCGTTGGTGCCCTCGAGAATCTGATGCACGCGCAGGTCGCGCACGATCTTCTCGACGCCGTAATCGGCCAGATAGCCGTAGCCGCCGTGGAGCTGCAGAGCGTCGTTCGCCACCTGGAACCCCACGTCGGTCGCCATGCGCTTGGCCATGGCGCAGAGCTTCGTGGCATCGAGCGCCTTGGCATCGAGCGCAGAGGCTGCGCGCCACAGGAAAGTGCGCGCGCATTCGAGCTCGGTGGCCATGTCGGCGAGCTTGAACTGGAGCGCCTGGAAGTCCCCGATGCGCTTGCCGAAGGCCTTGCGGTCCGCCGTGTAGGCAAGCGCCTTGTCGAGCGCCGCCTGAGCGCCGCCGAGCGAGCAGGCGCCGATATTGAGGCGTCCGCCGTCGAGGCCCGACATGGCGATCTTGAACCCCATGCCCTCGTCGGACAGGCGGTTGGCGACAGGCACCCGCACGTCCTCGAAGATCACCGCGGCGGTGGGCTGCGCGTTCCAGCCCATCTTCCTCTCCTGCGCGCCGAAGGACACGCCCGGCATGTCCTTTTCGATCACGAGGGTCGAGATGCCGGACGGGCCATCCTCGCCCGTGCGCACCATGGTGACGTAGATGTCGGAGGTGCCGGCGCCGGAGATGAACTGCTTGACGCCGTTGACCACGTAATGGTCGCCGTCGCGCACCGCTTTGGTCTTCAGCGCGGCCGCATCGGAGCCCGAGCCCGGCTCGGTCAGGCAGTAGCTCGCGATCAGCTCCATGGTGACGAGGCGCGGGATGTAGCGCTGGCGCTGCTCCTCGGAGCCGTACCGGTCGATCATCCAGGTTGCCATGTTGTGGATCGACAGATAGGCCGACACGGCCGGGCAGCCGGTGGCGAGCGCCTCGAAGATCAGCGCCGCGTCGAGGCGCGTCATGCCCGATCCGCACGTCGTCGCGGGTGTAGATCGCCGCCATGCCGAGGGCTGCCGCCTCGCGCATCACGTCCACGGGAAAATGCTTCTTCTCGTCCCATTCGAGGGCGTGAGGAGCAAGGTTGTCCGCCGCGAAGGCCAAAGCCATGTCGCGGACGGCGATTTGATCGTCGGTGAGGGAGAACTGGGTCATGGTCCTCAATCGTCATGGCGCCGGAGGTTGTGCACCCCGACTTTGGATCTAGAAACACAATGGCCGGGAGCGAGCCCCCGGCCATGCGTGCCGACTTACTTCATCGTCGGAATGGAGAATTCCGCCCCTTCCTTGATGCCGGACGGCCAGCGGGAGGTGACCGTCTTGGTCTTGGTGTAGAAACGGATCGCATCGGGCCCGTGCTGGTTGAGGTCGCCGAAGCCCGAGGCCTTCCAGCCGCCGAAGGTGTAGTAGGCGAGCGGCACCGGGATCGGCACGTTCACGCCGACCATGCCGACATTCACCTTGGCGGCGAAGTCGCGGGCGGCGTCGCCGTCGCGGGTGTAGATCGCAACGCCGTTGCCGTATTCGTGCTCGGAGGGCAGCGCTAAGGCCTCGTCGTAGTTCCTGGCGCGCACCACCGACAGGACGGGGCCGAAGATCTCCTCCTTGTAGATGCGCATGTCCGGCGTCACCTCGTCGAAGAGGCAGCCGCCCATGTAGAAGCCGTTCTCGTAGCCCTGCATCTTGAAGTCGCGCCCGTCGACCACGAGCTTGGCGCCTTCCTGCACGCCGAGATCCACGTAGGAGCGCACCTTGTCGAGGTGTGCCCGGGTGACGAGCGGGCCGAAATCGGCCGACGGATCGGTGGAGGGGCCGACCTTCAGGCTCTCCACGCGCGGGATCAGCCTGTCCATGAGCGCATCGGCCGTGGCCTTGCCGACCGGCACCGCCACCGAGACCGCCATGCAGCGCTCGCCGGCCGAGCCGTAGCCGGCGCCGATAAGGGCGTCCGCCGCTTGGTCGAGATCGGCGTCGGGCATGATGATCATGTGGTTCTTGGCGCCGCCGAAGCACTGGGCGCGCTTTCCGTGCGCCGTGGCGCGGGAATAGACGTATTGCGCGATCGGCGAGGAGCCGACGAAGCCCACCGCCTTGATGTCCGGATCGTCGAGGATCGCGTCCACCACTTCCTTGTCGCCGTTGACCACGTTGAGGATGCCGGCCGGCAGGCCCGCCTCCAGCATCAGTTCGGCGAGGCGCATCGGCACGCCGGGATCGCGCTCGGAAGGCTTCAGGATGAAGGCGTTGCCGCAGGCGATGGCCGGCGAGAGCTTCCACAGGGGGATCATGGCCGGGAAGTTGAACGGCGTGATGCCGGCAACGACGCCGAGCGGCTGGCGGATCGAATACATGTCGATGCCCGGGCCGGCGCCTTCCGTGTACTCCCCCTTCAGGAGATGCGGAATGCCGGTGCAGAACTCGGCCACCTCGACGCCGCGCTGGATGTCGCCCTTGGCATCGGGAATGGTCTTGCCGTGCTCGCGGGCGAGCATGTCGGCGAGCGAATCGGTCTCCTTGGCGATGAGCTCGAGGAACTTCATCATCACGCGGGCGCGGCGCTGCGGGTTGGTGGCGGCCCAGGCCGGCTGCGCGGCCTTGGCGTTCTCCACCGCCTGGCGCAGCTCATCCTTGGAGGCGAGCGCCACCCGGCCGAGGACCTCGCCGGTCATGGGCTGGAAGAATTCGGTGGTCCGTCCCGACTGGCCGGGAACCTGCTTGCCGCCGATGAAATGTCCGACCTCGCGCATGGCGTTTCCTCCTCAAGGATATCTTTTCGTGAGCCTCTTCTATCATTGTTGAAATCGCACGACTATGGGTGAAACCGAAGCACCGTTGTGCGAAAACGCCAATGTGTCCGGGGGCGGCATGAGCGCATTCGATTGGGACGACCTCCGCTTCTTCCTCGCTGTCGCCCGCGCCGGCCGACTCACCGTGGCGGCGCGCCAGCTCGAGGCCGACCATACCACCGTGTCCCGGCGCATTTCGGCCCTCGAAGCGGCCCTGAAGGCCAAGCTGTTCGAACGCAGCCCCCAGGGCTACACCCTGACCGAGCAGGGTGAGCGGCTCCTGAAGCATGCCGAAACCATGGAGACCCAGGCCCTCTCCGTGGCGAGCGAGCTCGGCGGCGCGGATCTCGCACTGTCGGGCACCGTGCGCATCGGCGCGCCGGACGGGATCGGCACCTATTTCCTCGCCCCAGAGCTCGGGGCCCTGGCCGAGCGCCATCCGGGCCTCACCCTGCAGCTCGTGGCGCTGCCGCGCACCTTCTCGCTCTCCAAGCGCGAGGCCGATATCGCCGTGACCCTGGAGCAGCCGACCGAAGGGCGCCTCGTGTCGCGCAAGCTCACCGATTACCGCCTGAGGCTCTATGCCTCGCAGGCCTATCTCGACCGGCACGGGCCGCTGACGGAGCTCGCCGACCTGTCCGGCAAGACCCTCGTCACCTATGTGGCGGACCTGCTCTACAGCCCGGTGCTCGACTACTTCTCCGCCCTGGAGAAATACACCGCTCGCCGGTTCGAGTGCGCCAGCGTGGTGGCGCAGGCCGAAGCGGTTCGCGCCGGCGTGGGCATCGGCATCCTGCATGACTACGCGGTCCGCCAGTTCCCGGAGCTCCGGGTCGTGCTGCCCGAAGTGTCCTACCTGCGCACCTACTGGCTGGTCACCCATGCGGACGTGCGGTCCCTGCGCCGGGTGGAGGAGGTCTATTCCTTCATCCTGAGCCGGGTCCGGGCCAACCGGGGGCTGTTCGTGTGAGAGGCTGCTTCCTGCCGCTACGTCATCACCGGCCTTGTGCCGGTGATCCCGATCGTTCGGCGCGCCGCGTATTTCTGAATCGGGATGCCCGGGACAAGCCCGGCCCCAACGGGGAGGTTTGATCGTCAGGGTGACGGAAAATGGGTGTCACAGTCTCAAGGGCTTCACGTCGCCTTGTTATGGGACTAAGTCAGACCCAAAGGACAAACCCACGGAGATCCCCGATGCCCTCCAAGCTCGACCAATTGCGCGCCATGACGGTCGTCGTCGCCGACACGGGCGACCTCGACGCGGTGCGCCGCCTCAAGCCGCAGGACTGCACCACCAACCCGACCCTCCTCCTGAAGGCGGTCGAAATTCCGGCCTATGGGCACCTCCTCGAGGAGGCCCTCGCCTGGGGCCGCAAGCAGGGCGGTGCCCGCGAGGCCGTGGTGGCGGCGATCTGCGACCGGCTCGCTGTCGCCTTCGGGGCCGAGCTGGCCGGGATCGTGCCGGGCCGGGTCTCGACGGAGGTGGATGCCGACCTGTCCTTCGACACGGACGCCACCGTGAAGACGGCGCGGAGCATCATCAAGGACTACGAGGAGCGCGGGGTCTCGCGCGAGAAAGTCCTGATCAAGATCGCCTCGACCTGGGAGGGTATCCGCGCGGCCGAGATCCTCCAGAAGGAAGGCATCGACTGCAACCTCACGCTCCTGTTCTCCCAGGTTCAGGCCCAGGCCTGCGCGGAGGCGGGCGTGTTCCTGATCTCCCCCTTCGTCGGCCGCATCCTGGACTGGCACGTGAAGGCGGGCGGCGGGCCCTATACGGGCGAGACCGATCCGGGCGTGGTCTCGGTGCGCAACATCTATGCGTCGTACAAGGCGCAGGGCATCAAGACCGTCGTGATGGGCGCCTCCTTCCGCAATATCGGCGAGATCGAGGCGCTGGCCGGCTGCGACCGCCTCACCATCTCGCCCGCGCTTCTGGACGAGCTGGCGAACGCGCAGGGCGAGTTGCCGCGCAGGCTGTCGCCGGACGATGTGGAGACGATCCAGCCGCCCGCCCGCCTCGACGAGAAGAGCTTCCGCTTCGCCCTGAACGAGGTCGCCATGGCGACCGAAAAGCTCGCCGAGGGCATCCGCTCCTTCGTGAAGGATCTGCGCTCCTTGCGCACCCTCGTGGCCCGGCGCCTCGAGGAAGCCAAGGCGGCCTGATCGCGATGGCGAAGGCTCTCGTCATCATCGACGTGCAGGCGGGAATTCGTCCCGCCAAGGGCACGGAGCGTCCTGCGGTGCGGCAGCGCTTCGACGAGGTGCGACGCCGGATTTTCGGGCTCGTGGGCGAGGCCCGGCGCCAGGGTGTGCCGATCATCTTCGTCCAGCATGCCGGAGAGCCTGGGCATCGTCTCGAAACCGGCACGCCCGGCTGGGAGATCTGCGGGGATCTCGGCCGGACGGCCGACGATCTCGTGGTCGGCAAGACGGCCTGCGATTCCTTCTACAAGACGGATCTTCAGGCGGTTCTTGCAGGCCGGGGCGTCAGGCATCTCGTCGTCGCCGGTCTCATGACGCAGTACTGCGTCGACACCACCTGCCGGCGCGCCGTGAGCCTCGGCTATGACGTCACGCTCGTGGCCGACGCCCATACCACGGCCGACATGCCATCGCTGATCGTCGATCACCACAACACTCTGCTCGACGGGTTCGATGCCGGAAACGCCGCGATCCGGGTCAGGCCGGCGAGCGAGGCCTTCGAGGCTGCGATGGAATCGTGCCCGGGCCGCGCAGCGAAGGCCGGGAACGGCTGACCGGAGATCTTCGATATCTCACAGCTTTATGGCCGGACTCATCCCGGCCATCTTAAAGCATCGGACCCAAAAGTGGACTTGCACTTTTGGGATCCATCCGATGCTTTCTTCTTGAACGAGAGCATCGGTCAGAACGGACCCAGCGGGCCGCGCCAGCGAAAACCGGATCCACTTTTCCGTCCGATGCTCTAGCGCGGTGGGGCGCGGCGCTTCAGGCAATCGGGATCACCGGGACAAGCCCGGTGATGACGTGCGTGTGAGTTCCCGGCCGGACTTGGTCCGAGGCCTTTGCAAGGACGGCGCCTACTTCTTCCCGGCCAGCGCCTTGTCGCGGATCGACGAGAGCGACATGGTGGGCGTGATGACTTCCGGGTCGATGATGCAATGGAGGATCGCCGGCTTGCTGGAGGTGAGCGCACGCTGCAGGGCGGGGCCGAACTCCTCCGTGTTCGTCACCCGCTCGCCATAGCCGCCGAAGGCCTTGGCGTAGGCCGCGAAGTCGGGGTTCTTCAGCATGGTGGCCGAGACACGGCCGGGATATTCCCGCTCCTGGTGCATGCGGATCGTGCCGTACATGCCGTTGTCGAGCAGGATCACCAGGATCGGCAAGTCGTACTGCACGGCGGTGGCGAATTCCTGCCCGTTCATGAGAAAGTCGCCGTCGCCGGCGAACACCACCACGGGGCTGTCGGGCCGGATGCGCTTGGCGCCGACCGCGGCGGGGACGCCGTAGCCCATGGAGCCGGACGTGGGCGCAAGCTGCGTGCCGTACTCGCGGAAGGGCCAGAAACGGTGCACCCAGGTGGCGAAATTTCCGGCGCCGTTGCAGAAGATCGTGTCGGACGGCATCACCTTGCGCAGGTGAGCCATCACTTCGCCCATCTGCAGGCCGCCGGCGGTGCGGATGGCGCTCGGATCGCTCCAGGCCAGATAGTCCGCATGGGCGGTTTGCGTGCCCTCGCTCCAGGGCAGAGAGGCCGGCGGATGCACGCCTTCCAGCGCCGCCGTGAAGGCGACCGGCGAGGCGTTGATGGCAAGGTGCGGAGCATAGACGCGGCCGAGCTCGCTCGGATCTGGATGGACATGCACCAGGGTCTGCTGCGGCGCGGGAATGTCGAGGAGCGTATAGGCCTGGCTCGGAACCTCCGACAGGCGTCCGCGCAGGACGAGGTCGGCCTCCTTGATGCGCGCGAGAAGCTTCGGATTCACGCCAAGGCCGAGGTCGCCGATATAGGAGGCATGATCGGCCGGAAACAGCATCTGGCGGCGGAACGTGCAGGCGACGGGCAGCTCGAAGCGCTCGGCGAAGCGTACGAAGCGCTGGACGGCGACCTCGGACCAGCGGCTGCCGCCGAGAAGGGCGATCGGCTTCTTCGCGCCGTGCAGCAGCTTCTGCAGCTCCGCCATCTGCGTCAGTCCCGGATGGGTCTCGATGACCTGGTAGCGCGGCGCGTCGGCGACCGCGGCCATCTCGGTGAGAACGTCTTCCGGCAGCGCGATCACGACCGGACCGGGGCGGCCGGAGGTCGCCACATGGAAGGCGCGCGAAAGGATCTCGGGGAAGCGTGCCGGATCGTCCACCTCGGTGGCCCATTTGGCGAGCGGACCGAAGGCTGCCCGGTAATCGAGTTCCTGGAACGCCTCGCGCTCGCGCATGCCGCGCTCGATCTGGCCGACGAACAGGATCATCGGGGTGGAATCCTGCTTGGCGATATGGATGCCGGGCGAGGCGTTCGTTGCGCCGGGGCCGCGGGTGACGAAGCAGATGCCCGGGCGTCCGGTGAGCTTGCCGTAGGCCTCCGCCATCATGGCGGCGCCGCCTTCCTGGCGGCAGACCGTCACGGTGATGTTCGCATCGTGCAAGGCGTCCAAGGCGGCCAGATAGCTCTCGCCCGGCACGCAGAAGATGTGATCGACCCCATGCAGGTTAAGCTGATCGACAAGAATCTGGCCGCCGGTGCGGGAGGGCGCTGTCATGGAAGGCTCGTGAATTAAGAGGGTCGACAACAAAACGGAGGGCTAGTGCCCTCCGCTCGATGAGTTTGACAGGATCAGGCGTCGACGTCGAACTTCACGCCCTGGGCGAGCGGAAGCGTGGAGCCGTAATTGATCGTGTTGGTGGCGCGGCGCATATAGGCCTTCCAGGCGTCCGAGCCGGACTCGCGTCCGCCGCCCGTTTCCTTCTCGCCCCCGAAGGCTCCGCCGATCTCGGCGCCCGAGGGGCCGATATTCACGTTGGCGATGCCGCAATCGGAGCCGACGGCCGACACGAAGGCCTCTGCCTCGCGCAGGTTGAGGGTGAAGATCGACGAGGAGAGACCGGCACCGACCGCATTGTGCAGCTCGATCACCTGGTCGAAATCCGAGTAGCGCATCACGTAGAGGATCGGCGCGAAGGTCTCGCGCGTCACCGGGCCGGTCTGGCTCGGCATCTCGACGAGCGCAGGACGGGCATAGAAACCGTCATTCGCCAGGTCGGTGTAGCGTCCGCCGCCATGCACCTTGCCGCCGGCCGCGCGGGCCTCGTCGAGGGCGCGCTCCATACCGTCGAAGGCCGCCTTGTCGATCAGCGGCCCGACCAGCGTGCCCTCGGTACGCGGATCGCCGATCTTTACGCTGCCATAGACCTTTGCGAGGCGCGGCACGAGCTGGTCGTACACGCTGTCATGCACGAAGAGACGGCGCAGGGTCGTGCAGCGCTGGCCCGCCGTGCCCATGGCGGCGAACGCGATGCCGCGCAGGGCGAGATCGAGGTCGGCCGAGGGCGCCACGATGGCGGCGTTGTTGCCGCCGAGCTCCAGGATCGCCCGGGCGAAGCGCTCGGCGAGCTTCGGGCCGACCTGGCGGCCCATGGCGGTGGAGCCGGTGGCGGAGAGAACCGGCACGCGGCTGTCCTCGACGAGAACCTGGCCGACCTCGCGGCCGCCCAGAATCACCTCGCACAGGCCCTCCGGCACGCCGCCGAAGCGCTTGGCGGCGCGCTCGACGATGGCGTGCGTGGCGAGCGCCGTGAGCAGGGTCTTCTCGGAAGGCTTCCACACCACGCTGTCTCCGCACACGAGGGCGAGCGCCGCGTTCCAGGACCACACGGCCACCGGGAAGTTGAAGGCCGAGATGACGCCGCAGATTCCGAGCGGATGCCAGGTCTCCATCATGCGGTGATCGGCGCGCTCGGTCGCGATGGTAAGACCGTAGAGCTGGCGGGAGAGGCCGACGGCGAAGTCGCAGATGTCGATCATCTCCTGAACCTCGCCGAGACCCTCGGACACGATCTTGCCCGCCTCCAGGGTGACGAGGCGGCCGAGATCGTCCTTGGCGGCGCGCAGCTCCTCGCCGAGCAGGCGGATGAACTCGCCGCGCCTGGGTGCCGGGACCTTGCGCCAGGCCTTGAAGGCGGCATCCGCCCGGCCGATGGCGGCCTTGGCCTCCTCGGGCGTGGTCTCGCGCACATGGGCGATCACTTCGCCGGTGATCGGCGACCGGGCCGGACGGCCGGCGGCCGCGAAGGCGCTCTCCGGCACGCCGAGGCGCGCGAGAATGGCGCGGGCCTCGTCCGCGACGGAGTCGGGCGTTGAGGATACGGGTTTCAGGCTCGCGGTCATGGTGGGTCTCCCTCGGTGCGGGCTTGGGCACATGCCGGCCCGCCACCTTCGCTTGTCGTTGAAACGAAACGACGGCGGCTTTCATGCCACCGTCTTAATGCATGACCGGACGCGCTGGGAACTGCTTTTCCCGAATAGGGTCATGCCAAATGGTCAAGAACTCGGAACGCTCCCGCTTCCCGTGAAGCGGGAGCCCAGTCCAGTTCCTCATGCCGCCGAGTCGAGGCGGATGTTCTTCGCGGCCGGCTCGTGGCCCTCGTCCAGGCGCTCGCCCGCATAGACGCGGCCGAAACGATTGGCCAGGAAGGTGTCGAGATCGATCTCCTCCTGGCGCACGAAACCCTGTTTCGGCAGCTTGCCTTCCACGAGCAGGTCGAGCATGGCGCAGATTCCGGCCGCGGTGGTGACCTGAATGGCCGTGCGCTGGACGCCGGCGACCTTCTGGCCGTAGACGCTGCGGGCATAGGTTTCCTGCACGTAGCGTCCGCCGCGCTCGCCGGTCACGGTCACGAAGACGATGACCATGTCCTGCATGGTGGCCGGAACCGCATTCTCCAGGATGTCCTTCAGGATCTCGCGGCGGTTGCGCAGCTGCAGGTCGTTGAGGAGGACCCGCATCAGGGCGCAGTGGCCGGGGTAGCGGATGGTCTTGTAATTCAGGTTGCGCACCTTGCCTTCCAGCGTCTCGCACAGGGTGCCGAGACCGCCGGAGGTGTTGAAGGCCTCGTAGCGGGTGCCGTCGAGGGAGAACTCCTCGAGCTCCTCCATGGCCGGAACCTCGCGCAGTTTGCCGTCGACCACCGCCTCGCAGCGCTCGATATACTCGTTGATGACGCCGTCCGTGCTCCAGGTGAGATTGTAGGACAGGGCGTTCGACGGGTATTGCGGCAGGGCGCCGACGCGCAGGCGCACCGTGTCGAGCTTGTCGAAGCGGCGCGCGATGTCGTGCGCCACGATGGAGATGAAGCCGGGGGCGAGGCCGCATTGGGGGATGAAGGCCGTGGCGGCGCCCTCGGAGAGCTCCTTCACCATGCGGGTGGTGGCCACGTCCTCGGTCAGGTCAAAATAGTTGACGTCCGCGAGGCGGGCCGCCTGGGCCACGTGGCCGGTCAGGTGATAGGGGGCGGCGCTCAGGACCGCGAAATGGCCCTTGAGCGCATTCTGGAGGGCGACCGCGTCATTGAAGTCGAGCTGAAGCGTCTTCACCCCATCCTTGGCGACGGCCTCGAGGGCGGCGTCCGAAGCGTCCGCGACGGTGACGCTGTAGTGGCCGGTCTCGTGAAGCATGTCGACGATGGTGGAGCCGATCTTGCCGGCCCCGATGACGAGGATCGAGTGCATGGAAATCTCCCTGTGGTTCTCTCAGAAAACGGCAAAGCCGTGCAGAACGCCATGGACAAGCTGACGAAAGGACGGGTAGTTTTCGGCATATTGCCATTTCGATTGGTCACAATGATGCTCGACGCCACCGATCGTGCCTTGATTGCGCTCCTGCGGGAGAATGCCCGGATCGGCCATGCGGAGGCGGCGCGACGGCTCAGGCTCTCCCGCACCACCGTGCAGGCCCGGGTCGAGAGCCTGGAGCGCCGTGGGGTGATCGCCGGCTATACCCTGCGCCTTGCCGAAGAGGTCGCGAGCCGCATGGTGAGGGCGCACGTGACCATCGTGGTGGCGCCCAAGGCCTCCGGCGGCGTGGTCTCGGCGCTGCAGCGCATGCCAGAATTGCGCGCGCTTCATTCGGTCGCGGGTGTATTCGATCTTCTGGCGGTGGTAGAGGCTGAGGACGTTCCCTCCCTCGATGCCGCCATCGACAGGATCGGCGCCCTCGACGGGGTGGAGCGCACGCAATCCTCCATCATTCTCTCAACGAAATTCGAACGATGACCTCTTCAGTCTCTCTTTCCGCCGATGTCGTGATCGTCGGCGGCGCCGTCATGGGCTCCTCCGCGGCCTATCACCTGCTCGCCGATTCCGGCTTCAAGGGACGCGTGGTCGTCATCGAGAAGGATCCGACCTACCAGCTCTCCGCCTCGGCCCTGTCGGCGGCCTCGATCCGCCAGCAATATTCCAGCGCGGTGAACATCCGCATCTCGCTCTATGGAATCCAGTTCCTGCGCGGCATCGCCGATCACCTGACCGTCGACGGCGACCGGCCGGAGATCGGCCTGAAGGAAGGCGGCTATCTCTATTGCGCGTCGGAGGCCGGCGCCTCGATCCTGGCGGAGAACCAGGCGCTCCAGGCGGCCGAGGGGGCGGACATCCTGTTCCTGAACCCGTCCGCCCTGAAGGAGCGCTTCCCCTGGCTCAACGTGGAGGACCTGGCGGCGGGCACCTGGGGGCGTTCGGGGGAGGGCTGGTTCGACGGCTGGGGCCTGCTCCAGGCCTTCCGCAAGAAGGCCCGTGCGCTCGGCGCCCAATACGTGAAGGGCGAGGTGGCCGAGGTCGAACGGGACGGCCGCGCGATCGTCGCGGTGCGGCTGAAGGACGGCACCCGCATCCCCTGCGGCACGCTCGTCAACTGCGCGGGCTCCGGCGGACGCGCCGTGGCGGCCATGGCCGGGCTCGACATTCCGGTCCAGGCCAAGCGCCGCTACGTCTTCACCTTCTCCTGCAAGGAGCGGGTCGAGAACTGCCCGCTGCTCATCGATACCTCCGGCGCCTATGTGCGGCCCGAAGGGGAGGGGCATTTCATCTGCGGCGCCTCCCCCGAGGCGGATCTCGATCCCGACTGGTCCGACGAGGATCCGGCCAGCCAGGAGATCGATCACGCGTTTTTCGAGGAGTTCATCTGGCCGAACCTGGCGAACCGCGTCCCGGCCTTCGAGGCGATCCGGCCGGGCCGGGCATGGTCCGGTCCCTACGACATGAGCCTCCTCGACCACAACGCGATCATCGGCCAGGCCGGCGAGCTCGCGAACTTCTACCTCTGCAACGGCTTCTCCGGCCACGGCCTGCAGCAGGCCCCGGCGGTGGGCCGGGGCCTGGCCGAGCTGATCGTCCACGGCGGCTACCGGACGCTCGATCTGTCCGAGCTCGGCTACGAGCGCGTTCTCGCCAATCGTCCGCTGCTCGAACGCAACGTGATCTGAGCCACGGCCCGGAACGGGCCTGCCCCTTTCGGGGTCCTTGCTCTCGGTGCTTTAGAGACCCGTCTAGTCGGCGGTGCGATAGGCCCAGATCCGGCCGCCCCGATTCATGTGGCGCTGCATCAGTCCGGGCTGGTCCGCATCGGGCCGGGTGTCGACGGCAAGCTCGTTGACACCCTCCCGGTCGGCCCGCTCCTCGGCGCGGCGCGCGCCGGTGCCGACCGTCGTGCCCGAGCCCTGGTCGGTCTGGGCGAACGCGTCCGTCCTCAGGTCCGCGGTGCCGAGATCGTCCGAGCCATCCGCCATGAGGCCCATGCCGGGCAGCGTGCCCGTGGTGGTCGTGCCGGCGCCCGATCCGCCGGTGATCCCGGCCGCCAGGGGCGCCCCCGTATCGGCTCCCGCCCGGTCGGACCCGCTCCCCTCGAGCCATTCGCGGCTGCTGCCGTCGAGGTCGACCGGATCGAACATCTCCAGCACCCGCACGGCCTCCTCGACATTGTCCCGGTCGACCTGAGCGGCGATCAGGACGCAATGCCTCCGCAGGCCCTGCTCGAAGAGGCGCTTGTCGGAGTCCGGCAGGTTCAGGTCGTGCAGCGCGTCGAGGGTGTCGTCCCGGGCCGACAGGCTGCGGAAGCCGGAGATCGACGAGATCTCGCGGGCCTCCGCATTGCCGGCGGCGACGATTCGGTTCTGGGCGATGCCCATTTCCAGCAGGGATTGCAGGGCTTGGTGGGCCTGGGCGGGATCCCTGAACAGGGCGGCGATCATCTGGGGCATGGGTTTCTTCCGTTAAGTTACTCCCTCAACGAAGAGGTGTTCCGGGCTGTTCCCGACATCGGCCGTTAAGTCTTTTGGATGAAAGGGCTTCCATTTTGAAGCCGGCTATGATTGTCATGTTTTCGTCATAGAAACGTCATCCGGCCTTAATGCCGGGGTGATGAACGACAAGAACGTCCCCGACGGGATGACATGGGAGAGATTACTATGATGAAGAAGTCCCTCCTCGGCGCTCTGGCCATCGGCCTGGCGACGAGCACCTCCGCCTTCGCCCAGACCGAGATCCAGTGGTGGCACGCCATGACGGGTGCCAATAACGACGTCGTGAACCGTCTGGCGGACGAGTTCAACAAGTCCCAGAACGAATACAAGGTCGTCGTCAGCTACAAGGGCCAGTACGCCGACACCCTGAACGCCGGCATCGCCGCGTTCCGCGCGGGCAACGCTCCCCACATCCTGCAGGTTTTCGAAGTCGGCACGGCGACCATGATGGGCGCCCGCGGGGCGATCAAGCCCGTCTACCAGCTGATGGCCGAAGCCGGCGAGAAGTTCGACCCGCAGGCCTACCTGCCGGCGATCACCGGCTACTATTCCACGGCGAAGGGCGAGATGCTGTCCTTCCCGTTCAACTCCTCCTCGATGGTCATGTGGATCAACAAGGACGAGCTGAAGAAGGCGGGCGTCAACGAGATCCCGAAGACCTGGCCGGAAGTGTTCGAAGCCGGCAAGAAGCTCAAGGCGGCCGGCCACGACACCTGCGGCTTCTCGAACGCCTGGGCGCCCTGGGCCAACATCGAGCAGTTCTCCGCCTGGCACAACATCCCGATGGCCACCAAGGCCAACGGTCTCGACGGCTTCGACACGGAGATGAAGTTCAACTCTCCGGCGCACGTGAAGCACCTGCAGAACCTCGTCGACCTGCAGAAGGACAAGACCTACGACTATTCGGGCCGCGACTCGAAGAGCGAAGGCCGCTTCACCTCGGGCGAATGCGCGATCTTCCTGACCTCGTCGGGCTTCTACGGCAACGTGAAGGCCAACGCGAAGTTCGACTTCACGTCCGTGCCGATGCCCTACTACCCGGACATCCAGGGCGCTCCGCAGAACTCCATCATCGGCGGCGCTTCGCTGTGGGTCATGGGCGGCAAGAAGCCTGAAGAGTACAAGGGCGTGGCCAAGTTCTTCACCTTCCTGTCGGACACCGACCGCCAGGCCAAGCTGCATCAGGAATCGGGCTACCTTCCGATCACCAAGGCAGCCTACGAGAAGACCAAGGCTTCGGGCTTCTATGAGAAGAACCCCGTCCTGCAGACCCCGCTGCTGGAGCTGACCAACAAGGAGCCGACCGAAAACTCCCGCGGTCTGCGCTTCGGCAACATGGTTCAGATCCGCGACGTGGTGTCGGAAGAGATCGAGGCTGCCCTGGCCGGTCAGAAGCCAGCCAAGGACGCTCTCGACTCAGCCGTGACGCGCAGCAACCAGATTCTGCGCCAGTTCGAGCGTTCCGTCAGCCGCTAAGCGATCTGACCGCACGACTTTTCATCCCGGGCGGCCCCGCTGCCCGGGATGATCTTATGGATCACCTTCGCAGACCGGTTGCCGCCGCCATCTGCCCCCATCATCCGGACAGCCGTAATCGCGATGGAAAAACGAGCTCATTTTTCAGGTTGGACGCTGCCACTTCTGCTGATCGTTCCGCAGATGGCGATCACCATCATTTTCTTCTATCTGCCTGCATCGCAGGCCATCTGGCAGTCGTTCCTGCGGGAAGACGCCTTCGGTCTCAGCTCCGAATTCGTCGGCTTCGAGAACTACAGCTCCGTGTTCGAGCAGCCTGAATATTATCGGGCCATGGTCACGACGGTGATCTTCTCGACCCTGGTGGCGTTCTTCTCCCTCGCAGTCGCGCTCCTTTTCGCCACACAGGCCGATAAGACCCTGCGGGGCGGCCACGCGTTCAAGACGCTGCTGATCTGGCCTTATGCGGTGGCTCCCGCCATTGCGGGCGTCCTGTGGATGTTCATGTTCCACCCGACGCTCGGCACGCTCGGACGCCCGCTCAACATCATGGGATTCAACTGGAATCCCATGCTCGACGGCAAGGACGCCATGATCCTGCTCGTGCTCTCCGCCACCTGGAAGCATGTCAGCTACAACTTCCTCTTCTTCCTCGCCGGCCTGCAGGCGATTCCGAAAAGCGTGATCGAAGCTGGCGCCATCGACGGCGCAGGGCCCATACGCCGCTTCTGGACGATCATCTTCCCGCTGCTGTCGCCGACTACCTTCTTCCTTCTCGTCGTGACCATCGTGTACGTGTTCTTCGAGACGTTCGGCATCATCGATGCCGTGACGGGCGGCGGTCCGGCCGGAACGACCACGACCCTCGTCTACAAGGTCTATGCGGACGGCCGGTCGGGTGGCGATCTCGGCCTGTCGGCCGCCCAGTCGGTGGTCCTCATGGTCATCGTGATCGCGCTGACCGCCATCCAGTTCCGCTATGTCGAACGCAAGGTACAGTACTGATGGTCGAGAACCGTCCCTTTAGAGACTTCATGGCCTATCTGACGCTGGTCATCGGCGTCATCCTGGTGGCCTTTCCGGTCTATCTCGCGATCATGGCGTCGACCTTCGACACCGCCACCATCATCAACGGCAACATGCCGCTGACCCCGGGCGATCAGACGCTGGAAAACTACTCCCGGGCGCTGTTCTACGGGGGCAAGACGGCTCGCGAGCCGGTGATGGGCATGATGATCAATTCCATGATCGTCGCGCTGGGAATCGCATTCGGGAAGATCCTGATCTCGATCCTGTCGGCCTATGCGGTGGTGTATTTCAGGTTCCCGTTCCGCAGGACGGCGTTCTGGGTCATCTTCATCACCCTGATGCTTCCGGTCGAAGTGCGTATCTATCCGACCTACAAGATCGTCGCGGATCTGGGCCTCCTTGACACCTATTCCGGTCTCATCCTGCCGCTCATCGCGTCGGCGACCGGCACGCTCCTGTTCCGGCAGTTCTTCATGACCATTCCCGAGGAGCTTCTGGAAGCCTCGAAGATCGACGGCGCGGGCGCGTTCCGCTTCTTCAAGGACACGCTGCTTCCGCTTTCCATGACAACGATCGCGGCACTCTTCGTGATTCAGTTCATCTATGGATGGAACCAGTATCTCTGGCCGCTGCTGATCACCACGAAAAGCTCGATGCAGACCATCGTCATCGGCATCAAGAAGATGATCACGACCACCGATGCGCTCACGGAGTGGAACATCGCCATGACGACGGCCGTGCTGGCGATGGTGCCGCCGGTGCTGGTCGTCATCTTCATGCAGAGGCTCTTCGTGAAGGGTCTGGTCGAAACGGAGAAGTGACGCGGGAAACGCGCAGGGCCCTTCCGTTTCGGCGGAGGGGCTCCTTCTCACATCATCGAAATTTTCGCCTGCGGCCCAGGGCGGCGCGGGCAACGATAAAAGGAACGAAACGATGGCAGGGGTCACACTCGATACCGTCAGGAAGATCTATGCGGGCAATGTGGAGGCCGTGAAGGGCGTCTCTCTCGGAATCGAGGACGGCTCCTTCTGCGTCCTCGTCGGCCCGTCCGGCTGCGGCAAGTCCACGCTGCTCCGGATGATCGCGGGCCTCGAGACGATTTCCGACGGAGAGGTGAAGATCGGCGACCGGGTCGTGAACCAGGTCGAGCCGGCCGATCGCGACATCGCCATGGTGTTCCAGAACTATGCGCTCTACCCGCATATGACCGTCTACGACAACATGGCCTATGGCCTGAAGAACCGCGGCACGCCGAAGGACGAGATCGAGAAGCGCGTGAAGGAAGCGGCCCGCATCCTGGCCATCGAATCCTTCCTCACCCGCAAGCCGCGACAGCTCTCCGGCGGCCAGCGCCAGCGCGTCGCCATGGGCCGCGCCATCGTGCGCAAGCCCCAGGTGTTCCTGTTCGACGAGCCGCTCTCGAATCTCGACGCCAAGCTGCGTGTGCAGATGCGGGTCGAGATCAAGCGCCTGCAGAAGGCTCTCGGCGTGACGTCGATCTACGTGACCCACGACCAGGTCGAGGCGATGACGCTCTCCGACAAGCTCGTGGTGATGTCCGGCGGTCAGATCGAGCAGGTCGGCACCCCGTCGGACGTCTACCGCCGGCCCGAGACCCGGTTCGTCGCCACCTTCATCGGCTCGCCGCCCATGAACATCCTGCCCGGCAAGGTCGAGGGGCCCGGCCGGGTGTCGGTCGGCGGACAGGTGATCACGGTCACGGACATGCGCGACGGCCTTACGCCGGGCTCTGCCATCGAGGTGGGCCTGCGTCCGGAGGACGTCCAGGCGGGCGGCGCCGGCTCGAGCTCTCTCTCCATGGATGTGGACTTCGTGGAGGAACTCGGCGCGACCCAGCTCTTCCACGGCAAGGTCGCGGGCGCCGACTTCGTCGTTCAGGCCTCCACCGGTCAGATCCCGGCCGAGACCCGCCGGCTGACCCTGTCGGTCGACCCGGCCAACGTCCATCTCTTCGACCCCCAGACCACCCGCCGTCTCGGCAAGGCCTGACCTCCCGGCCGCCGAGCCGGCCGTCATGGAGACCAGGGGCCCCGGGCTTTGAGCTCGGGGCCCTTTCGCCGTGCGGGCGCCGTCATGCCCCTCGCCCCGTCTCCACCCTCATCGCGAGGCGGGCCGCAGGCCCGTCCCGAAGGATGGCACCCGTGCGCCCCGGAGGGAAGGGTAATGGCCAGGGGCGTCGGTTGCGCGCCACGGGACCGGCTTCCTCGGCGCGTGCTGGCACGCTCCACGTCATGGCTGGCCCTCAACGTCATCACCGGCCTCGTGCCGGTGATCCCGATGACTTGGAACGCCGCGCTTTTCGGATCGGGATGGCCGGGACAAGCCCGGCCATGACGTGCGGAGGGTGTCAGTGCCGGACCGGGTGTTCACCCTCCACGCCATCACCGGGCCTGTCCCGGTGACGACGTCGAGGCGGTTGCACGGCGTTCGAAGCCTGGGTATCCCTTTTCCTTCAACGTGAGGAACAGCGATGACGGTCAAGCTCGACGGCGCCACTCTCGGCATTCAGGATGTGGTGCGCGTGGCGCGCCCCGATGCCAGCGGAGCCTTTGCGCCCGCCACCCTGGCGCCGGAGGCGCGCGAGCGCATTGCGGCGACACGGGACTACATCGACCGCACCTGGATGCACGATGACGCGCCGCTCATGTATGCCTTCAACACGGGCGTCGGCCTGTTCAAGGACCAGCGCGTCCTCATCAGCGACATGGCGGCCTACCAGCGCAAGACGGTCTATGCCCACGCCACCGGGGTCGGGGAGCCGTTCGCCGAGGACGTGACCCGCGCCATGATGCTCCTGCGGGCCAATGCGTTCGCGTCGAACTATTCCGGCCCGCGCGTCGAACTGGTCGAGCGCCTCATCGCGTTCGTCAACGCGGGCCTGCATCCGGTCATTCCGCAAAAAGGCTCCGTCGGCGCGTCGGGCGATCTTGCGCCGCTCGCCCACATGGCCGGCGCGGTCTGCGGCTTCGAGGAGGCCGAGATGATCTATCGCGGCCGCCGGATGCCGGCCCGCGAGGCCATCCGGGCGGCCGGCTTCGATCCCGATTTCGAACTCGGCGCGAAGGATGCCTCCGCTCTCATCAACGGCTCGACCACGTCGCTCGCCCTCGGGGCGCTGGCCACGCACGACGCGCGCCGCCTGCTGAAGCAGGCCGACATCGCCATGTGCCTGTCGCTCGAGGCCATGCGCGGCGAGCTCGCGGCCTTCGATCCCCGCGTGCACAGGGCGCGTCCTCATCCGGGACAGGCCCGCGTGGCCCGCAACCTGCTGCGCATCCTCGACGGCACGAAGCGCTGCTCGCAGGCCGCGCGCGACGTCGTGTTTCCCGACGAGCCGCGTCAGCCCGGAGCCCCGGCGGCTCCCCGCGTGCAGGACGTCTATTCCCTGCGCTGCACGCCGCAGGTTCACGGGCCCGCCATCGAGGCGGTGGAATACGTGGAGCGCATCATCGGCACGGAGATGAACTCTGCCACCGACAACCCGCTGATCTTCGACGACGGCCAGGGCGGCTACGTGTCGATCTCGGGCGGGCACTTCCATGGTCAGTACATGGCGCAGGCGATGGACTTCCTCGCCATCGCCATGGCGGATCTCGGGGCGATCTCCGAGCGGCGCCTCGCGCGCCTGATCGACCCTACCATGTCCTACGGGCTGCCGCGCAACCTGCTCGCCGGCAAGCGCGGTCTCAACACGGGATTTGCGACCGTGCAGTGCTCCCTGTCGGCGCTGGTGATGGAGAACCGCGGGCTGGCGACGCCGGGCTCGGTCGACTCCATTCCCGGCAAGTCGAATGCCGAGGATCACGTCTCCAACTCGACCTGGTGCGGGCGCAAGGCGCGTATTGTCGTCGAGAACGTGGAGCAGATCGTGGCCGGCGAATTGCTGATGGCCGCGCAGGCGCTCACGCTCGTGGAGCCGCTCGCGACGGATCATCCGCTCGGCAAGGGCTCGCGCGCCGCCATGGAGGCCATACGGGCCGTGATTCCGCCGGCGCTCGAAGGCGATCGCTGGTACGCGACCGAGATGCGCCAGGCGCTCGACCTGGTACGGTCCGGCGCGGTGGTCGAAGCCGTCGAGAGCGCCGTCGGCGAACTCGAGTAAGGAAAAAGGGCCCGGTGCGACCGGGCCCTCGATTCATCGGTGCTGCGCTTGATCAGCGGCAGCGGCGAACCTCGCGGTACACGATGCGTCCATTGGGCCGCACCACGCGCTCGCGCACCGTGCGGCAGCGATCGACCCGGCCCCAGCCCGGCCGCACGCCGCAATCCCGCACGGTCCGGAAGACCACCCGGCCGTTCGGGAGAACGGTGCGGACGCGGCGCGTGACGCACTGCACATTGTCCACAAGGGTCGGCGCCTGCAGCTGCTCGGCGCCGAAACGGGCCTGCGCCTCTTGCGGTGCAGCAAGGAAGCCGGCGCCGAGGACAAGGGCAAAGGCGGGGAGAATGATGGCTCGCATGGACCATTCCTTATGTTGTGAGGAGGGGCTGACGACAACGATGTGTGTATGCCATGGTTCCTGAAGCTGGAATGAACCTCATGTCGTCACGCGTTATGATCCGTCCCGTTCACGTCTCCGACGCGGCCGAGCTGGTTGCCGGGAATCTCGCCAGCATCGACCTGCATGAACCCTGGGTCTCTCCCTGCCGCGATCATGCGAGCTTCCTCGGCTATCTCAACCGCTGCGACGGCGACCGCTCCATCGGCTTCATCGCCCGTGAGCGGGCGAGCGGCAAAATCGTCGGCGTGGTGAATCTGAGCGAGATCGTGCGGGGCTTTTTTCAGAGCGCCTATATGGGCTATTACGGCATGGCCGGCATGAGCGGGCGCGGGCTCATGAGCCAGGCGGTGGGACTCGTCGTCTCGCATGCCTTCGGCGAACTCGGCCTGCATCGCATCGAAGCCAACATCCAGCCGGGCAACGGACCGTCCCGAGCGCTCGTCACGCGGCTCGGCTTTCGCCAGGAAGGCTATTCACCGCGCTATCTCAAGATCAACGGGGAATGGCGCGATCACGAGCGCTGGGCCGTGCTCGCGGATGAGTGGCGCGGATGATCCGCGTCAGGTCACGGGCCCGAGCTTCTTCTGCAGGAAGAAGCGGCTGCCGCCGACGGGATAATTCTCGAGTTCGCCGAAGATCTCGTATCCGAGGCGCCGATAGAGTTCGAGCGCCTTGGGGTTGAGCGTGTCGATCCAGGCCGAGTGGCAGCCCTTGCTTCGGGCCTCGTCCTCGGCCATCGCGATCAGCCGCGTGGCAAGGCCCATGCCGCGGAAGGCCGCGGGCACGAAAAGGAGCTCGATGGCGAGCCAGCCGCCGTTCATGCGGCCGCAGAGCCCCCCGACAGGCTCGTTGCTGTCGGGATCCCGGAGGGCGATGGCGAGATCGCGGCCCGGTGGAAGGCCGGTGAAGAGAGTTCTGTTGAAGTCCCGCACGCCCTCCAGGACGATCGGATGCAGCGCGGAGGCATCGTCGACGAACGCGATTGTCGGAACCTGTTTCATCACGCGGATCTCACGCGGCAACCCGCTTGACCGTGTCCATCAGCACGCGGGCCGCCACATCCGCGTCTTCGACGGTGATCGACTCCGCCGGGTTGTGGCTGATGCCGCCCTTGCAGCGCACGAAGAGCATGGCGGACGGGCAGAGTCCGGCCATCGCGACCGCGTCGTGACCGGCGCCCGAGGAGAGATGCAGCGGCTCGAGGCCGAGGCTCCTCACGGCCTCTTCGAGTTCCCCGGCCAAACCCTTGTCCATGGGCGTCGCGGGCGATTCCATGAACGGCTCGATGGTGAACGCCACACCCCGCCTCTGCGCGGCGGCCTGGCACTCGGTCACGATGTCCTGCATCATCGCAAGCCGCACCGCATCGTCCGGGGACCGGGCATCGAGGGTGAAATCGACCCGCGCCGGAATGACGTTGATCGCGCCGGGCTGCACCTGCGCCGCGCCCACGGTCGCCACCGTGTCGGTGCGTGTCGAGCCTGCGCGCTCGACGATGCCGATCATCTCGGCCACGGCCGCGAGCGCATCGCGGCGCATGGTCATCGGTACGGTGCCCGCATGGCCCGCTTCACCGATCACGCTGCAGCGCGCCCGCGTGATGCCGTTGATCGCCGACACGATGCCCACTGGAAGGTCCTTTGCTTCCAGAAGCGGTCCCTGCTCGATATGCACCTCCAGGTACCCGCGGTACCGCGCCGGGTCGCGGGCAAGCGCCGCGATTCCATCCGGGTCGCCGCCGAAGCGGATCAGCGCCTCGCGGAAGGTGATCCCGTCCCGGTCCCGGCCGTCGAGCCAGGCCCGGTTGAAGCGGCCCGCAAGCGCCTGGGACGTGGAGAGGTTGCTCGGAAAGCGCACATTCTCCTCGTCACCGAAGGCGACGACCTCGATGGGGCAGGAGGGGGCGAGGTTCTGCCGCCGCAAGGCTTCGACCACGGCGATGCCGAGCACGACCCCGAGATTGCCGTCGTAGCGGCCGGCATCGACCACGGAGTCGATATGGGAGCCGATGAGGAGGGCAGGGGCTTCCGGATCGGTGCCCTCGATCCGCCCGATGACGGAGCCGAGAGCATCGATATGGGCGTTCAGACCGGCTTCCCGCATCAGGCGGAGCGTGGCGTCCGCCGCCCGGCGATGGGCGTCGGAGAGATAGAGGCGGGTGAGGCGGCCGGGTTCGTCCGTATGCTGGGCGAGATCCTCGATCATCGCCATCACGCGGCGGCCGAGGGTGAGATCTGTCGTGCTGGTCATGGACCGGAGAGTTTCAGGAACCGGCCTGCTTCGCAAGAGGAAGAGCGATTGCCTCGCCGGCCCCGTGTCGGCGATCCGGATGGCGTGAAGCGCAACGCTTCCCGATCGGGATGGCCGGGACGAGCCCGGCCATGACATGCAGAATCTGTCGGCGAAACGCGGCGTGAAAGGCCTCAGGCCGCGACGCCGAGCTTCTTTTGCAGGCTCGTGGACGAGGTCGTGTATTGGAACAGGAGTTTCTTCTCCGGATACACGTAGCGGTGCACTTTCTGGGCTGCCAGCGCGCCTTCGTGGAAGCCCGAGAGGATGAGCTTAAGCTTGCCCGGATAGGTGTTGATGTCGCCGATGGCGAAGATGCCGGGCACGTTGGTCTCGAACTTCTCCGTATCGACCGGGATCAGGTTCTCGTGCAGGTTCAGACCCCAGTCGGCGATCGGACCGAGCTTCATGGTCAGCCCGAAGAACGGCAGCATCACGTCGCAATCGACCGTGAACTCCGAGCCGTCGTCCTTTCGGATCACCGCGCCTTCCAGGACGGGCTCCTCGCCCTTGAGAGAGGTCACCTGGCCGAGATGGAGATCCATGTCGCCGGAGGCCACGAGAGAGCGCATCTTCTCCACCGTGTGCGGCGCGGCCCGGAAGGCGTCGCGGCGGTGCAGGAGGGTCAGGCGCTTGGCGATGGGCTGGAGGTTCACCGTCCAGTCGAGGGCGGAATCGCCGCCGCCCACGATGAGCACCTTCTTGTTGCGGAACATCTCCATCTTGCGCACGGCGTAGTACACGCCGGTGCCCTCATAGGCCTCGATGTTCTCGATCGGCGGCTTCTTGGGCTGGAACGAGCCGCCGCCGGCCGCGATGATCACGGCCTTGCAGGTGAAGGTGGTGCCGTTCTCGGACGTCCTGACCCGGAACAGGGGCGCCTCGGGGGTGCCGATGGATTCCAGGCTCTCCACCATCTCGTTCAGGTGGAAGGTCGGATGGAACGGTTCGATCTGCGCCATCAGGTTGTCGACGAGGCCCTGGCCCGTCACCATCGGGAAGCCGGGGATGTCGTAGATCGGCTTTTCCGGATAGAGTTCGGCGCATTGCCCGCCCACCTTGGGCAAGATGTCGATGAGGTGGCATTTGATGTCGAGGAGGCCCAGTTCGAACACGGCGAACAGGCCCACGGGCCCGGCACCGATGATGACGACGTCCGTTTCGATATGGTCGGTCATGAACAGGCTCCTTCGAGAGACCCTTTCGAAACACGGTCTCTTCAGCTTTGGCAATGTGGCAGGGTGACGGTCAGGCCCCGGTCGGCGCGAGGGTGACCTCCAGGCCGTCGAGTTCGGGAGTCCAGAGGATCTGACAGGAGAGGCGCGAATTGGGCTGCGTCATCACGGTGTCGAGCTGGTCCTCTTCCTCCTCGGTGGGCGGATAGAGCCTGCCGAGCCATTCTTCGGCGACGAAGACGTGGCAGGTCGCGCATTCGCAGGCCCCGCCGCACAGGCCCTCGATGGGCAGGCCCCAGTCCCGGATGATCTCCATCACCCGCCAGCCCTCGATGGCCTCGAGGGTGTGGCGCTGGCCGGCCCGGTCGGTCACATGGATGACGCCCATGAAGCGGGAATTCCTCTTGCGTGTAATCTGGGATGGGGCGCGGAAGGGGCTGCGCCGGATGGGCTGATATCGTCCTTTCGGCCCGCTCCGTCAACGGTTTAGGGCATCAAACCCCGAGGGTTTCCGCCCGCAGGGCCTCATCGGCCATGAGCTCGGCCATGGAGCCCTGGAAGCGGATCTCGCCGCGCTCGATGACACAGGCGCGGTCGCTGATGCCGGCCGCGAAGGCCCAGTTCTGCTCGGACAGGAGGACCGCCACCCCCTCCGCCTTCATGGCCCGGACCGCCTCGGCCATCGTCTGGACGATGACCGGCGCGATGCCCTCGGAGGGCTCGTCGAGCAGGATCGCGTCCGGGTTGCCCATGAGCGTGCGGGCGATGGACAGCATCTGCTGCTCGCCCCCCGACATCTGGTTGCCGCGCCGTCCCCGCATCTCGGCGAGATTGGGAAACAGGCGGAAGAGCCGCTCCGGCGTCCAGGGCGAGCGGCCGGCCCCGGCGGGGCGCCGTCCCGTCTCCAGGTTCTCCTCGACGGTGAGATCCGTGAAGATGCGCCGGTCCTCTGGCACGTAGCCGAGCCCCAGGCGGGCGATTCTGTAGGTCGGCAGCCGGTCGAGGGAGTGCCCCTTGAAGGTAGCCTGCTTGGCTGAGGCCGAAACCAGCCCCATGATCGCCTTCAAGGTCGTGGTCTTGCCGGCCCCATTGCGGCCGACCAGGGCCATGACCTCGCCGGGATGAAGCCGGAACGTCACGTCGAAGAGGACCTGGGCGCGGCCATAGAAGGCGCAGAGATTCCAGATCTCGAGCAGCGGCTTGCTCATGCGGTCCTTGCTCCCTTTGGTCGCTCCAGGGCATGCTCGTCCCCGAGATAGGCCCGCTTGACCTCCTCGTTCCGGCGGATCTCGTCGGGCGCGCCGGCTGCGATGATCCGGCCGCGCAGAAGCACGAGAACCCGGGCCGCATGGCCGAAGACCACGTCCATGTCGTGCTCCGTGAACAGGACGCCGATCCCCTGCGTGTCGGCAATGGACGCGGTGAGATCCATCAGTTCCGTCCGCTCGCGGGGCGCCATGCCGGCCGTGGGCTCGTCCATCAGAAGGAGCTTGGGCTCTCCGGCCAGCGCGATGGCGAGTTCCACCCGCTTCACGTCGCCATAGGCCAGGGCCGAGCAGGGGACATCCGCGGCCTCCGCCATCCCGACCCGGGCGAGGAGCTGGACCGCCTTCTCGCGGTGACGCTCCCGGGCCGGCGACCAGAGGCCGCCGCTTTGCCGCCGGCAGCTGATCAGGGCCATCTGGATGTTTTCCGCGGCACTCATCGACAGGAAGGTCTGGGCTACCTGGAAGGTGCGTCCCACACCGCGGCGGAAGCGCTTCTGCGGCGAGGCATGGGTGATGTCATGACCGTCGAGCAGAACCCGGCCGCGATCCGGACGCAGCTGGCCGCCGACCATGTTGAACACGGTGGATTTGCCCGCGCCGTTGGGGCCGATGACGGCGAGCATCTCGCCGCGCGCGACGGTGAATTCCACGTCGCGGGCCGCCACCACGCCGCCGAAGGATTTCTGCAGGCCGCTCACGGAAAGAAGCGTCATTCGCGCGCCTCCCACCAATCCCGAACCGTGCCGACGAGGCCGCGCGGAAAGATCAGCACCATGGCGATGATGCTCAGGCCCAGCATCAGGCGCCAGAGCGACGTGAGCGGCATGACCCAGTCTCGCAAGGCGTGCAGGACGGCCGCCCCGACGAGCGGGCCCATGACGGTCTGGATGCCGCCGAGGAGCAGCATGGTGAGCGCATCGACGGAGGTCGAGATCCCGAGCAGGCTCGGATCCACCGAGCCGCGGGAGAAGGCATAGAGCCCGCCCGCGAGCCCGGCTGCCGCGCCGGCGATCATGAAGGCGAGCCAACGGTGCCGGCGGATCGTCAGGCCGATCGCCTCCGCGCGGGCTTCCGAGTCGCGAGCGGCCCGCAGGGCATAGCCGAAGGGCGCGTCGATGATCCGTCTCAGGAGCAGCACGGCCACGACGGTCAGCGCGGCGGTCAAGAGATAGTAGGGCACCGGTCCGCCGGCCCAGCTCGCCGGCCAGACGCCGACGATGCCGTTATCGCCGCCGGTCACCTCCACCCATTGGAACGCGACCGCATAGAGGATCTGCGCGGCGGCGAGCGTCATCATGGCGAGATAGATGCCGGACAGGCGGACCACGAAAGCGCCGATCAGTCCGGCGCCCAAAGCGGCCAGGGCGAGCCCGGCGGGAAGGGCGGCCTCCATGGACAGGCCGAACCACTTCACGGCGAGCGCTGCGCCGTAGGCGCCAAGACCGAAGAAGGCCGCGTGGCCGAAGCTCACGACACCGCCGACGCCGATGAGGAGCTGCAGGCTGAAGGCGAAGAGCGCGAAGATCAGGATTTCGGTCGCGACCTTCAGCAGATAGGCGTCGGCCACGAGCGGGAGACAGGCGAGCCCCGCCACGACGGCGAGCAGCATGGCGAAGCGGCCAGGCAAGGGTTTGCGGCTGGCGATTCCCACCGCATGGGACCCGCCGACGACCTCGGCGCGCCCGAAGAAGCCGTAGGGCCGGATCGCCAGCACCACGGCCATGAGCAGGAACACCACCACGAGGGTGCTCTTCGGAACGATCAGGATGCCGAAGGCCTGCAGCTGCCCGATGATGAGCGCGGCCAGGAACGCGCCGGGCACGCTGCCCATGCCGCCGACCACGGTGACGACGAAAGCCTCGGCGATGATGGACAGGTCCATGCCGGTATGGGCCGAGACGCGCGGGATCTGCAGCGCGCCGCCAAGGCCGGCCAGGAAGGCGCCGAGGAACAGCGTGCCGGTAAACAGCATCGCCTGGTTGACGCCGAGCGACGCCACCATGTCCCGATCCTGAGTGGCCGCCCGCACCAGCACGCCGAACCGCGTCCTGCGCAGGAGGAGCCACACGAGCCCGAGGACGACGGGGCCGGCCGCGATCAGCACGAGCTCGTAGGACGGGAAGCGCCTGCCGAGAATTTCAACGGGGGCGCGCAGGCCCGGGGCTCGGGGTCCGAGAATGTCCTCGGGCCCGAAGACCTGCACCACGAGATCCTGCACCACCAGAACGACCCCGAAGGTGGCAAGCAGCTGGAAGAGTTCCGGCGCGCCGTAGATGCGGCGCAGGAGCAGGACCTCGATGATGACGCCGATGAGGCCGACGATCAGGGCCGATGCCAGGATGCCGGCCCAGAAGGTCATGGGCCCGAAGGAGAGATCGAGCAGGCGCGGTATCAGGGTGGCGGCCGTGTAGGCGCCGATCATGTAGAGCGAACCATGCGCGAAGTTCACGATCCGCGTGACGCCGAACACGATGGTCAGGCCGCAGGCCGCGATGAAGAGCGATGAAGCGCTGGAAAGGCCGCTCAGGGCCTGGACGGCGAGAAAGGAGGGATCCAGCGCCAGCAATCCTCTAGTCCTTCCGCACCGCCTTCACCTCGGCCTCGGTCGGCATGAACGACGTGCCGTCCTTGTAGGCCCAGTCCGCCATGCCGCCGGCGGCGCCCTTGAGCACAAGCTTGCCGACCCAGGCGCCCATGCTGGACTGGTTGTCGATGCCGCGCATGGTGACAGGGCCGATGACCGTGTCGAACTTCGCATCTTCCAGCGCCTTGATGATCGCCTCGGTGTCCGTCGAGCCCGCCCGCTCGACGGCGTCGCGGATCATGTACACGACCATGTAGCCGAGGAGCGAGCCGAGGCGGGGCGTGTCGTTGTACTTGGCCCGGTAGGCGTCGACGAAGGCCTTGTGCTTCGGCTCCGTGATCTGGTCCCAGGGATAGCCGGTCACGGTCCAGCCTTCCGGCACCTCGTCCTTCAGGGGCAGGAGCCATTCGGGCTCCCCCGTGAGGAGCGAGAGGACCGTTGCGCCCTCGAAGAGCCCGCGGGTGTTGCCCTCGCGGACGAACTGGGTGAGATCCGGGCCGAAGAGCACGTTGAAGATGCCGTCGGGCTTGGCCTGTTCGATGGCGGAGACGGTCGCGCCGGCCTCGATCTTGCCGAGCGCCGGATATTGTTCGACGACGATCTGCGCGCCGGGCACGCGCTCCTGGATGAGACGCTTGAACGCCTGCGCGGCCGACTGGCCATACTCGTAATTGGGCGCCACGATGGCCCAGCGCTTTGCCCCCGAGGCCTTCGCCTGATCGACCAGCATGCCTACCTGCATGGTGTTGTTGGGCCGGATGCGGAAGGTGTAGCGGTTGCCCTGCGCCATCGTGATGGCATCGGTCAGGGGCTCGGCCGCGATGTAGACGATCTTCTTCTGGTTGGCATAATCGGCCATCGCGACGCCGACATTGGACAGGAACGAGCCGAAAAGGAGAATCGCACCCTCGCGGGTCACGAGCTCGTCGGCCACGCGGGTGGCGTCGCCGGTGGTGGCGCCGTCCTCCCGGGAGACGATTTCGATCTTGCGGCCGAGAACGCCGCCTTTGGCGTTGATCTCGTCGAGGGCGAGCTGCCAGCCATTGCGGTAGGGGACGGTAAAGGCCGCCTGCCGGGCGTAGGAATTCAGCTCGCCGATCTTGATCGGAGCCTGTTGCGCGTGGACCGCCGGTGCTCCGAGCGCGAGCACTGCGCCGAGCGCCAGCCAGCGAATCGCGGAAATCTTCACCATTGCGTGTTCCTTGCCATCGAGAGCCTGCGTGGATTTAGGGCCAATCCAGGTTCGAAGAAAGACCAAATTGCCAAGCTCCGTGAATTCCTGCCTTGCTCGAGCCCGGGGAGCAATGACACATTCGCCGCCTTCGTTCCTTGAACATCGACAGGTCCCATGCTCCTTGACCGCGACCCTGCCCGGGCTTTCATGCCTTATCCGGCCGTTCCAGTCCCCCACGCCCCTAGCGGGCCGCTGTCGGGTCTGACCTTCGCGGCCAAGGACCTGTTCGACGTGGCGGGCTATCCCACCAGCGCGGGATCGCCCCACATGCTCGCCATGTCGGGCATCAAGACCCGGACGGCCCCCACGGTGCAGACGCTCCTTGATTCGGGCGCCCGTCTCGTCGGCAAGACCATCACGGACGAACTTGCCTTTTCCATGAGCGGCAAGAATGCCCATTTCGGCACTCCGGTGAACGGCGGGGCGCCCGATCGCATTCCCGGCGGCTCGTCCTCGGGATCGGCCGCGGCCGTCTCGAACGGATTGTGCGACTTTGCCCTCGGCACCGACACCGGAGGCTCGGTCCGGGCACCGGCGAGCCATTGCGGTCTTTTCGGCATCCGTCCCACCCACGGGCGGGTGAGCCTCGAGGGCTGTCATGATCTGGCGCCTTCCTTCGACACCTGCGGTTATTTCACCCGCGACGGCGCCACATTCGCCAGAGTCGGCGAGGTCCTGCTCGGCCCCGACCGCCATCCCCTGCCGCAGAGCCCGCGGGTGCTCCTGGCCCGGGATGCGTTCGCTCTGCTCGGCAGAGAGGTCCAGGACGCCCTGGCGCCGGCCCTGCGCCGGACGGAGGCCGTGCTGGGCACCCCCGAGCCGGTCGAGGCGGCGACGGAAGGTTTCACGGCGCTCTACTGGACGATGCGCTACATCCAGAGCCGGGAAGCCTGGACCGTCGACGGTCCGATGATCGAGCGCTACAGGCCGCCTCTTGGTCCGGGCGTGGCCGACCGGTTCGCGTTCTCGCAGGCCGTGACCGACGTCCAGGTGACGGAAGCCCAGGTGATCCGGGCGGCCTTCCGCAAGCGGTTCGGCGCGCTCCTCGCCCCCGATGCGGTGTTGATCCTGCCGACCATGCCGGATGTCGCGCCGCTGCTCTCGGAGAGCGACGAGGCGCTGAACGACTATCGCAACAACGCCCTGAATCTGCTCTGCCTGTCGGTCCTGTCGGGCCTGCCCCAGGTGTCGATTCCACTGGCCTCCCGCTCGGGTGCCCCGCTGGGGCTGTCCCTCATGGGGCCCGCCGGTTCCGACATGAGCCTCGTCACTCTGGCGCAGCGAATCGCGGACGGCGCAGCCGACTGACGGGACCCATCCCGCGCGGCCGGAGTTACCGGCAGGAGCCGGGAAGCACACACCGCCTCACAAGGGGAAAATCATGACACATCCAGCCGTTCATCCGGAAACGCCCCATGTGGCGGTCGCGAGCGCCTGCGTCCTGGGCGAGGGGCCGGTCTGGGACCACCGCTCGAACACGCTCTTCTGGGTCGACATCAAGAACCCGGGCGTCTGGCGCTACCATCCCGAAACAAAGGAGCATTTCCGCGTCGACGCGCCCGAGCGGGTGGGCTTCATCGCGCTGACGCCCGATGAGGACGTGGTCATCGCGGGCTTCAAGTCGGGCCTTGCCCGGTTCAACCTCAGGACCGGCGATGTGCAGCCCCTCGTGTCCCCCGACAGCGACAAGCCGAACAACCGCATCAACGACGGTCACGTGGGGCCGGACGGCGCCATCTATTTCGGCACCATGGACGACGAGGAGAAGGAGGGCTCCGGCGCCTTCTGGCGCTGGGACGGCAAGGAACTGACCCAGTTCCATTCCGGCATCATCGTCACCAACGGACCGGCCTTCAGCCCCGACGGGCGGAGGCTCTATGCGACCGATACGATCGACGGGACGGTGTATGTCCTGGACGCGGAGAGAGGGCGGATCGGCGAGCCGCGCCCCTTCGTCCGCTTCGAGGAGGGCTGGGCCCATCCGGACGGCATGGCGGTGGATGCAGAGGGCCATGTCTGGGTCTGCCATTGGGGCGCCTCGCGCGTCACGCGCTTCGCGCCGGACGGGTCCATCGAGCGCATCGTACCGGTTCCGACCGCCCAGGTGACGAAATGCGCCTTCGGCGGGCCGGACCTGACCACCCTGTACATCACGACGGCCTCCATCGGCCGCGATCCGCATATCGACGTGATGGCCGGCCACCTCTTCAAGGTCGAGACCGGGATCCGCGGCCTGCAGGCTCATCTCTTCGAGGGGTAGGAATCATGACGATCGAACGTTTCGGCACCCTCGACGGCCAAGATGTTTTCCAGGTCTCTCTGCAGGGACCCGACGGCATAGGCATGAAGGTCCTCACATGGGGCGCCGTGGTGCGGGACCTGACGGTGCCCCTGGCGGGAGGCTCCCAGCGCGTGGTGCTGGGCCTCAATTCCATCGAGGATTACGTCGCCCATTCTCCCTATTTCGGCGCCATCGTCGGGCGCTATGGCAACCGCATCGGGAAGGCGCAATTCACCCTGAACGGCGAGACCTGCCGGCTCGATGCGAACGAAGGCGAGAACCAGCTTCACGGCGGCACGATGGGATTCGGCACGCGCCTGTGGAGCATCCTCGATCACGGAGCGGGCAGCCTGACCCTCGGCCTCGTCTCCGACGATGGCGACATGGGCTATCCGGGCCGCCTCGTGGCGACCTGCACCTATATGCTCCTGCCTGGATCGCGCCTCCGGATCGCCCTCGAGGCGACGAGCGACAAGCCCACCCCGGTCAATTTGACCACGCACGGTTATTTCAATCTCGACGGCAGCCCGGACATTTCCTCGCACGAGTTGACGATCGCAGGGGATTTCATCACGCCCACCCGGCCCGATCTCATTCCGACGGGGGAGATCACGGCCGTTGCCGGGACCGACTACGATTTCACGGCTCCGAGGCCGGTCCACGGGAATCAGCACACCCTCTACGACATCAACTACGTTCTGCGCGGACCCTATGGCGAGCTTCGCCATGCCGCGACCCTCGCTTCACGCCGGAACGGTCTCGCCATGGAATTGTGGACGACGGAGCCCGGCGTCCAGTTCTATGACGGCCATCTCATCGACCTCCCGGTCCAGGGACTGGACGGTGCCCGGTACGGGCGCCATGGCGGGCTCTGCCTGGAGCCGCAGCGTTTCCCCGACAGCCCCAATAAAGCCCATTTTCCATCGTCTATCCTGCCGCCCGGCCAGGTGTCCCGGCAGGTGAGCGAACTCCGGTTTGTCGGCTGATGACGGGAACTTTGCTGTAACAGAATTGTTCTTCTTTGTAGGCGTTGCGTTTCCGGTCCGACACGAACCAAGAAGGGACAGTCCCTCATGCCGGTGCTCGATGCGAAAGCCCTGGAGATCGATCCGAAGGGAGCGGCTTTCCTGAAGAGCGTTCTGCGTCCTGTCCCGACCCCTCAGGCGCCTCCCAGGGAGGCGTCCCGCATCGTCAAGATCCGCTTCTACGCCCTGAGACGGTCGAAAGAACTCACAGCAGGGTCGGTGTGACGGGCCTTTTCAGGCCCGTCGGCCACGATCACGCATCTTCGACCACCGGAGCCAATCCGCGCTTGGCGAGAAGAGCGTCCGCCGTGGGCAGGCGCCCGCGGAAGGCCATATAGGCCTCGGCCGGATCGCGCAGGTTTCCGGCCGCGTAGATGAAACGCTTCAGCTTGGCCGCCATGTCCCAGTCGAAGGCGTCTCCCGTCTCCTCGAAGGCCATGAAGGCGTCCGCATCCAGAACCTCCGACCAGAGATAGCTGTAATAGCCCGAGGAATAGCCGTCGCCGGAGAACACGTGCGTGAAGTGCGGCGTGCGGTGGCGCATGATGATCTCGCGCGGCATGCCGATAGATTTCAGCGTCTCCGCCTCGAAAGCCGAGACGTCGAGGTTGCTCAGATCCCGGCGCCGGTGAAGCGCGAGATCGACGAAGGCCGAGGCCAGGTACTCCACCGTGGCAAAGCCCTGGTTGAAGTTGCGCGCGGCCATGAGGCGCTCGAGCAGCTCCTCGGGGAGCGGCTCGCCGGTCCGGTAATGGGTCGCGTAGCGGCGAAGGATCCCTGGATGCGAGAGCCAGTGCTCGTAGAGCTGCGACGGCAGCTCGACGAAATCCGTCGATACCGCCGTGCCCGCGAGCAGCGGATAGGTCACGTCCGAGAGCAGGCCGTGCAGGCCGTGGCCGAATTCATGGAACAGCGTGCGGGCATCGTCGAAGCTCAGGAGCGACGGCTCGCCGGGAGCGCCCTTGGCGAAGTTCATCACGTTGACGATGATCGGCCGAACATCGCCGGTAAGCTTTTCCTGCGACCGGAAGGCGCTCATCCAGGCGCCGCTGCGCTTCGAAGGCCGTGCGAAGTAATCCCCGATGAAGGTGCCGATCGGGCGGCCGCCTGCATCCACGACCTGCCAGGCGCGGATGTCCGGGTGGTAGCGCGGGAAGTCTTTCAGCTCCTGGAAGCTGAGACCGAAGAGGCGCTGCGCCGTCTCGAAGGACGCCTCGATGATCCGGTCGAGCTGGAAATAGGGCTTGATGGTCGCCTCATCGAGGTTGTGGCGGGCCATGCGGACCTGATCGGCATAGTAGCGCCAGTCCCAGGGTTCGATGACGATGTTGTCGCCGATCGCCTGAGCTTGGGCCTGCAGATCGTCCCGCTCCGCGTTGGCGCGGGCGATCGCCGGCGACCAGACGTCGTTCAGGAGCTTCTGCACGTTGTCGGGCGTCTTGGCCATGGTGTCGGCGAGCTTGAAGTCGGAGAACGTCTCGTAGCCGAGGAGCTTCGCGCGTTCGGCCCGCAGGGCCGCCGTCTCGGCGATGATCGCCTTGTTGTCGGTCGCACCGCCGTTGTCGCCGCGCGCCGCCCAGGCCTTGAAGGCCTGCTCGCGCAGGTCGCGCCGCTTGGAGAATTGCAGGAACGGCTCAATGCTCGACCGGGAGAGGGTGATCACATGCTTGCCCTTCAGCCCGCGCTCCTCGGCAGCCTGCGCGGCCGCCTCGCGCAGGAAGGAGGGCAGGCCTTCGAGATCGGCCTCGCCGTCGAGGACGAGCTGGTAGGATTTTTCATCGGCCAGGACGTTCTGCGAGAACTGCGTGCCGAGACTCGCGAGCCGCTCGGTGATGGCGGCGAGCCGCTTCTTCTCGTCAGGCTCGAGCCTTGCTCCGGCGCGCACGAAGATGGTGTGGTAGCGGTCGAGGACACGAGCCTGCTCGGCCGAGAGCCCGAGGCTGTCGCGTTTCTCGTAGAGCGCCGCCACGCGCCTGTAGAGCGCCTCGTTCATGAAGATGCTGTTGCGGTGCTTGGCGAGAATCGGCGCCATCTCGCGCTCCACCGCCTGAATCGCGTCGTTGGTGTGCGAGCCCGCCAGATTGAAGAACACGCCGCCGACCTTCTTCAGCGTCCGCCCGCTCGTCTCCAGGGCTTCGATGGTGTTGGCGAAGGTGGGCTCCTCCGCATTGTCCGCAATGGCGGCGATCTGTGCCTGCTGTTCGGCCAGCGCGGCATCGAAGGCAGGTTTGTAATGCTCCGGCGCGATGCTCTCGAACGGAGGAAGGCCGAAGGGCGTGGTCCACTGCGTGAGAAGGGGGTTGCCCGCGAGTGCCGCGTCTGAAGCCGTCATGATCGCTCCTGTCTTTGAATCGAGGGTCTAGCGCATCGTGCGGCCCTCTGGGTCCGCCCCGAACGATACGCCGCTTCAAGATGCTCTAGTCTTAATTGCGTCATCCGTCTGCGGGAAGAGGGCCGGTGTCCGCCGGAGCCGTCGTGCCGGCGAGATGCCGCCGGAGGAACGCCAGGGATCGCGCCGTCGCGTCGTCATGCGCCGCACCCCTGAAGCCGTGGCCCTGTCCGGGATAGACCTTGATCTCGTATGGCACGTTCTGCTGGCGCAGAAGCGCCTCGACCGCATAGGCGTTCGCCACCGGGACGATCGGATCGGCGGAGCCATGCAGGACCAGGGTCGGCGGCAGCCGGGACGTCGTGGCGATCGCACCCTGCGGCAGCGGTCCGAAATAGTTCACAAGGACCTTCACGCGCGGATCCGTGCTCGCGACCGCAAGGCCCAGCGCGGCTCCGAGCGAGATCCCGACGATGCCGATCCGGTGTGGGTCGGCACCCTGATGACCCGACGCGAAGGCGAGCGCATCCTGAACCGTGCTCATCCAGGGCATGAAGTTCTGAAACAGGGTGCCGAACGAGGCCCGCCTTTCGCCGGTGCGGTCGAGATAATGGACGAGATGAACCTGATAGCCGGCGGCCGCGACGTCCCGCGCACCCTCACGATATTGGCCGTTATAGCTCAGGCCGTCTGCGCCATGCAGCATGAGAACGGCCGGGCGGGAGGCGGTCCCATCCATCTGGAAGTTTTCGACGGCAATGGCCTTGCCGCCGCTCTTGAAACTGTTTCGCTGGGTGATGACGGGCATTTCGCTGGGCTTGCTTTGGAGGGCGTGGGCGGTCGGAGAGGCAGCCAGGGCTGCACCGATCAGGAGATTGCGTCGGGTGAGCGGCATGGATGTCGAGGGTCGGGGATCCGATGGGGTTCCGTTGAGATGGGGACCGGATCCCCGTGCTTTCAGATGGCAAAAGGTCCCAGCGTCCCGCCAGCCGTCGGGCCATATTGCTACGCTCAAGGATCGTTTGGCCGCCGAGGGCGTTGTTTGCACGTCGGCGAGAGTGTCTCGCGACTCAGCAGAGATCCCTCGAATGCGCCCTGGCCCCAACACCACGCCCCCCACGGAGACGGAGATCGAACCTCCCGGCGTCCCAGGCCTCTCCGGCCTCATGACCCTGGCCGTCGGGGTCGTGGTGCTGGCTGCGCTCTATGTGGGACAGGACGTCTTCCTGCCTGTCGTGATGGCGATCCTCCTCGCGTTCGTGCTGGCGCCCTTCGTCGAGGTGCTGCGCCGGTGGCGCCTCGGACGCGTCCCGTCCGTCATCATCGCGGTGCTGGTCGCCCTTGGAATCATCATCTCCCTCGGCACCGTCATCGGCTTCCAGCTGGCGGGTCTCGCCAGCGACCTGCCGCGCTATCAGACCACGATCGAATCGAAGATCGGGTCCCTGCGCGAGGGAACGCTCGGAAAGCTGCCGAGCCTCTTGAAAGATTTCGGCCGTCGCTTCGACCGGGCCGTTGCGGAGCCGCCGCCCGGCCAGGCGCCCGCGTCGCCGGCTCCTACGGCGGCACCGGCACAGGAGCCTCAGGACGCCGGCCCCCTTCCGGTCGAGGTCCATGAACCCGAGCCCACACCGATGCAGATGGCCCGGGACGTCTTGCTTCCGGTGCTCGAGCCGTTGGCCACGACGGGCATCGTGTTCGTGGTCCTGGTCTTCATCCTCATGCAGCGGGAAGATCTGCGCGACCGGATGATTCGCCTGTTCGGGGCGAGCGACCTCCACCGGACGACGGTGGCCATGGACGATGCTGCGCGCCGGCTCAGCCGGTACTTCCTGACCCAGCTCGCCTTGAACGCCTCCTTCGGCGTCGTGGCGGCCCTGGGCCTCTGGGCCATCGGCGTGCCGAGCCCGATCCTGTGGGGCGTCTTCGCCGCGCTGATGCGGTTCGTGCCCTATATCGGGTCGTTCGTCGCAGCCCTGCCGCCCATCCTCCTGGCCGCTGCCGTCGATCCCGGCTGGTCCATGGCGCTGATGGCCATGGCCCTGTTCCTGATCGGCGAACCCCTCATGGGCCATGTGATCGAGCCCGTCGTCTATGGGCAAAGCACGGGTCTCTCGCCCTTCTCGGTCGTGATCTCGGCGATCTTCTGGACTTGGCTCTGGGGGCCCGTGGGCCTTCTCATCGCCACGCCCTTGACCCTTTGCCTCGTGGTCCTGGGCCGGCATGTGGAGCGCTTGGAATTTCTCGATGTCCTTCTGGGCGACAGGCCCGCTCTGACGCCGGCCGAGAACCTGTACCAGCGCATGCTGGCCGGCGATCCGGACGGCGCTGGATTCGGCGGAGCTCCTGCTGAAGGAGCGTTCCCTGACCTCCTACTACGACGAGGTCGCGTTAAGAGGGCTTCAGCTCGCCGCAAACGATGCGACGCGCGGGGTTCTCACCCAGCGCCAGCTCGATCAGGTCAAGGACGTGATCCGGGCCCTCGTGCAGGATCTCGCTCCCCACGACGATGTGGATCCTCATCCGCGCGAGACGAAGGACGATCCGGTCGCGGCGCCCGCCAGCGAGAAGCCTGCCATCAAGGAGCCGGCGGTGGTGCCGCCGATGCCGCCGGAGGGACATATCCCCGAGGCTTGGCGGGCCGATGGGGCCGTCCTGTGCGTTGCCGGCCGCGGGCCGCTCGACGAGGCCGCCTCCGAGATGCTCGCGCAGCTCCTGAGCAAGCATGGGCTCGGCACCCGGGTCGTGCCGCATTCGGCCGTGTCACGCCGGGAGATCTTCAACCTCGACATGACAGACGTGCAGATGGTGTGCATCAGCTATCTGGAGATCAGCGGAACGCCGGCCCATCTGCGCTATCTGCTGCGGCGCCTGAAGCAAAAGGCGAAAGCCCCGACCCTGGTCGGTCTCTGGCCGGCGGAGGACGCGGTGCTGAAAAGCGAGACGATGCGCGCCACGCTCGGCGCCGACTACTATGTCTCGTCGCTGAGGGATGCAGTGGTGCAGTGCCTGAAAGTGGCGAGCGGCGAGGAAAAGGTGCCGGAGGGGGCCAATACGTCCGCCGTCGAAGAGGCAACGGCAGCCAGGCGGCTGCCGCTGCCGGCGTGATCGCTCTCAGGCGGCCCGCTTGCGCGCCAGCCGCGCCTTGATGCTCGCGGGATCCGCCCGCGGCGTCGCCGCGAAGAGCGTCTTGGTGTAGTCGTGCTTCGGATCGGAGAACACCTCGTCGCGCGTGCCGTATTCGACCGCCTCGCCGAAATACATCACCATCACCTCGTCGGCGATGTAGCGGACCACCGAAAGGTCGTGGCTGATGAAGACATAGGTGAGGTTGAACTCGTCCTGGAGATCCGCCAGCAGGTTCAATACCTGAGCCTGGACCGAAAGATCGAGGGCCGAAACCGGCTCGTCGAGAACGAGCAGGCTCGGATTGAGCATCAGGGCCCGGGCGATCGCGATGCGCTGGCGCTGACCGCCGGAGAACATGTGCGGATAGCGGTTGTAATGCTCTTCGCCGAGTCCGACCTTTTTCAGCATGGCCATGGCCCGGTCCCGCCGCTCGCCCGCCGGGACGTTGCCGTGGATCACCAGCGGAGCGCCCAGCACGTCGCCGATCTTCTGGCGGGGGTTGAGCGAGCCATAGGGATTCTGGAACACGATCTGCACTTCGCGCCGAAGGTCCTTCGTGAGGTCGCCCTTCGCGATATCGACCTTCTTCCCCTGGATGAAGAGATCACCGGAGGTGGCCGGATCGATCAGGGTGAGAATGCGTGCGAGCGTCGATTTCCCACAGCCGCTCTCCCCGACGATGGCGAGGGTTTTGCCCTTGTCCACCGTGAAGCTCACGCCTTTGACCGCGTGAACGGTCCTGCCCTTGGAGAAGAGGCTGCCGGCGACATGATAGTCCCGGACGATGTTTCGAGCTTCGAGAACAACACTCATGATACGGCCGCTCCGGCGATCTCGGTTCCGTCCTTGAAATAATCGGCGATGGTCGGCAGACGGTCGCCCGTCGCATTGTCCGGCAGCGCGGCCATGAGAGCCTTCGTGTAGTTGCTTCGCGGATTCTCGAACAGCGACAGCACGTCGGCCTCTTCCATCTTGCGCCCCTTGTACTGGACCACGACGCGATCGGCCGTTTCTGCGACCACGCCCATGTTGTGAGTGATCATGATCATGCCCATGCCGTGCTCGGCCTGAAGCTTCACGAGCAGGTCGAGGATCTGCTTCTGGATCGTGACGTCGAGGGCCGTGGTCGGTTCATCGGCGATCAACAGCTTCGGATTGCATGCGATCGCCATGGCGATCATCACGCGCTGGCACTGGCCGCCCGACATCTGATGCGGGAACGAGTTCAGCCGCTCGGCAGGATTGGGAATACCGACCGCCGTCAGCAGTTCGATGGCCCGCGCACGCCGCTGCGATCGTCCGAGACCAAGGTGGAAACGCAGCACCTCCTCGATCTGGAAGCCGACCGTGTAGCAAGGATTGAGGCTTGCGACCGGCTCCTGGAAGATCATCGCAATATCCTTGCCGACGATCTTGCGGCGCTCGGAATCCGACATCCGCAGAAGATCGCGGCCATTGAACGCCATCTTGTCGGCGGTCACCTTGGCCGTCCACGGCAGGAGCCCCATGACGGCGAGCATGGAAACGGACTTGCCCGAGCCGGATTCGCCGACGATGGCCAGAACCTCGCGCTCGTCGACCTTGAGCGAGACGCCGTCGACTGCCCGGAACATGCCGGCCGAAGTCTGGAACTCGACGACGAGATTCTCGATTTCGAGAAGTGCCATGATCAGGACCTTTTCAGTTTCGGATCCAGGGCGTCGCGCAACCCGTCGCCCAGAAGATTGAAGGCAAGCACCGTGATGAGGATGGCCAGTCCCGGGAAGGTCACGACCCACCAGGCGCGGAGCACGAATTCGCGGGCATCCGCCAGCATGGTTCCCCATTCCGGAGACGGGGGCTGCGCGCCAAGGCCGAGAAACCCGAGCGCCGCCGCGTCCAGAATGGCGGTCGAGATGCCGAGCGACGCCTGCACGATCAGCGGAGCGGTACAGTTCGGCAGCACCTCCTTGACATCAGGCGCAACGTTCCCGCGCCGCTGACGCGGGCTGCCGTCACATAGTCCTTCGAAGTCTCGGTGATCACCGCCGCACGGGCCAGACGCACGTAATGCGGCAGGATCACCAGGGCCACCGCCAGCATGGCGTTCATCAGGCCCGGACCCAGCACCGCCACGATCACGATGGCGAGCAGGAGGCTCGGCAGGGTGAGGACGATGTCCATCAGGCGCATGATGAAGATCTCGGTCAGGCCCCGGAAGAAGCCCGCCACGAGGCCGAGCACCGTTCCCAGGACGATGGAGACCGCCACCACCACGATGCCGATGAGGAGGGACAGCCGCGCCCCGTAGATCATGCGCGAGAGAATGTCCCGGCCGATGGGGTCCGTCCCGAGCGGATAGGTCAGCGAGCCGCCCTCCTGCCAGAACGGAGGCTTCAGGGCGATGGATGTGTCCGTAAGGTACGGCGAGTGAGGCGCGAGCACGTCGGCGAGGAGCGCCACGAGCACGACAGCGACGATCACCACGAGGCCGGCGACGGCCCCGTGATTGGCGCTGAAGTAGCTCCAGAACTCGCGGAGAGGGTGGGGAGGGGTGGCCGTGGGAGCGGCGACGGCCGGGGCTTCCATGGTTTCAGTGGTCATCGCGTATGCCTGATGCGAGGATTGATGAGCCCGTAGGCAAGGTCGACGAGAAGATTCACGCTCATGACGACAACGCCGAGCAGAAGGGCGCCGCCCTGCAGCACCGGATAATCGCGCCGGAAGATGGCATCGATGAGCCATTTGCCGACCCCGGGCCAGGAAAAGATGGTTTCCGTCAGGATAGCGCCGGTAAACAGCACGCCCACCTGCAGGCCGATCACCGTCACGACCGGAATGAGGGCGTTGCGCAGGGCATGCAGAGCCACGATCCGGAGCCGCGGGAGGCCCTTGGCCTTGGCGGTGCGGATGTAGTCTTCGCCGAGCACCTCCAGCATGGCCGAGCGGGTCATGCGGGCGATCACGGCCAGGGGGACGGTGCCGAGGACGATGGTGGGCAGGATCAGGTGGTTCACCGCCGACCAGAAGGCCTCCGGCTCGTCGGAGAGCAGCGTGTCGATCAGCAGGAAGCCCGTGATCGGCTCGATGTAATAGAGGACGTCGATCCGGCCCGAGACGGGCGTCAGGTCGAACTGCACCGAGAACACGAGGATGAGGATGAGGCCCCACCAGAAGATCGGCATGGAATAGCCGGTCAGCGAGATGCCCATCACCCCGTGATCGAAGATCGAATTTCGTCGGATGGCCGCGATGATGCCTGCCGGCAGACCGAACACGAGAGCGAAGATGATGGCGCAGAGCGCCAGCTCGACGGTTGCCGGAAACAGGGACGAAAACTCGTTGATGACGGGTTCCTGCGTGATCATCGACTTGCCGAGATCGCCCTGCAGGACACGCGTGAGATAGATACCGTACTGAACGATGATCGGCTTGTCGAAGCCGTATTCCTTACGGAGCTGTTCGTGGCGGGCGGGGTCGATGCCGCGCTCGCCGGCGAGTGTTTCGATCGGGTCGCCCGGCACCAGGCGGATCAGGAAGAAGGCCAGCAGCGTGATCCCGATGAAGGTCGGAATGATCAGGCTGACGCGGGTCAAAATGAATCTGAGCATCGTCTGAACGTAAAAAGGCGGAGCGGCTCGAGAAGCCGCTCCGCCATAGGGTTGAAGGGATTAGCTTACTTGCCTTTGAGGTCCACGCCGTAGAAGGTGTGGCGGCCGAACGGCGAGAGCTTGAAATCCACGACTTCCTTGCGGACCGGCTTCAGCTGCACGGCGTGAGCGATCGTGAACCAGGGAGCCTGCTCCTTGAAGATCTTCTGAGCTTCTTCGTAGAGCTTGGTGCGCTCGGCCTGGTTGGTCACGACCTTCGCCTTCGTGACGAGATCGTCGAACGGCTTGTAGCACCACTTGGCGATGTTCGAACCCGAAGCGCTCTGGGCCGAGGCGCAGCCGAGCAGGGTGTGCAGGAAGTTGTCCGGGTCGCCGTTGTCGCCGGTCCAGCCGAGCTGAGCCATCTGGTGCTCGCCGGCCTGGGCCCGCTTGCGGTACTCGCCCCATTCGAAGCTCTTGATCTCGGCCTTCACGCCGATCTTGGCGAGGTCGGCCTGCATGAGCTCGGCGATGCGGCGCGCATTCGGGTTGTAGGGGCGCTGAACCGGCATGGCCCAGAGATCGGTCTCGAGACCGTTGGGATAGCCAGCTTCGGCCAGGAGCTTCTTGGCCGCTTCAGGGTTGTACTCGTCGTCCTTGATGGACTTGTTGTACGACCACATGGAAGGCGGGATCGGGTTCGTGGCGGGAACGCCCGAGCCGAGGAACACAGCGTCGACGATCGCCTTCTTGTTCATGGCCATGTTGAAGGCCTTGCGGACGCGAACATCGTCGAACGGCTTCTTCGTGGTCTGGTAAGCGAGGTAGCCGATGTTGAGGCCGGCCTGCTCCATGACCGTGACGTTCGGATCCTTCTTCATGGCCTCGAGGTCAGCCGGGTTCGGATACGGCATGACGTGGCATTCGCCCTTCTGGAGCTTCGCCCAGCGGACGGAGGCGTCCGGGGTGATCGCGAACACGAGATCGTCGAGCTTCGCCTTGCCGCCCCAATATTCCGGGAAGGCCTTGAAGCGGACGATGGCATCCTTCTGGTACTGGACCAGATAGAACGGGCCCGAGCCGATCGGCTCTTGGTCGATCTTCTCCGGAGTGCCGGCCTTCATCATGGCGTCGGCGTATTCCTTCGACTGGACGCCGGCCCACTGCATGGCCAGGTTCGACAGGAAGGGGGCCTCAGGCCGGTTGAGCGTGATGCGGACGGTGTAGTCGTCGACCTTCTCCACCGACTTCAGCAGGGACGGCATGCCCATGTCGGTGAAGTAGGAATGGTTCGGGCTCGTGACCTTGAAGTAAGGATTGTCTTCCTTCCACTGACGCTCGATCATGAACACGATGTCGTCGGCGTTCAGGTTGCGGGTCGGCTTGAAGTTCTTGTTGGAATGGAACTTCGCGTTCTTGCGCAGGTGGAAGGTGTAGACCGTGCCGTCAGCCGAAATGTCCCATTTCTCGGCGAGGCCGGGAACCACCTGGGTGCCGCCGCGCTCGAAATCCACGATGTTGTCGTAGATGTGCTCGTTCACGTCGAACGACGTGCCGGTGGTGTTGATGCCGGGATAGAAGTTTTCCGGGCTGCCCTCGGAGCAGTAGACGAGGGTTTTGGCGGCCAGCGGAGCGCCGGCCAAGAAGGCCGGAACGCAGATGGCTGCGAAAAGGGCTGATTTTTTCATTACCTAGTCCTCTGAGACGGCTCTACTCGTGGCCGTTCTGTGACGGAGTTAAGGTGCGAAGCCCCGATAATGTCAATCTGTCCATGCAACAATGGATAACTTTTAAAGAAAATTAACCATTTTCTGCCGTGACGGCAGCCGGAATCGAACGCCAGAGCGTCAAATTTCCGCGATTTTGGTCTGTTTTCGGTCGAATTGGCTCAAGAGCGACTTTGCACAATCCGCCCGAGCATCCCTCAGGCTGTTGCGCTTCCATCCCGCCCCAGACGGGCCGCTTCGGCCACCTTCAGCGCCAAGTCGGCGCGGCTGAAGGGCTTGTGGAGCCGCAGATAGCTCTCCGGAAGCCGTTTGGGATCGGCATACCCGGTCACGAGCAGGATGCCCAAGTCGGGCCGAATCCCGCGTGCCTGATCGGCCAAGTCGGTTCCGGTCATGCCGGGCATTGCGAAATCGGCGATGAGGAGGTCGAGCCGATTGTCCGCCTTGAGGATGTCGAGGGCCGATGATCCGTCGGCGGCCTCAACGACACGGTGTCCCAATTCGGTCAAATAGGCGGCAGTCACGGTTCTTACTTCCGCATCGTCATCGACGAGCAGGATGCGCACCCTAGGGGAATCCGCCGCAACAGCTTCTTCCTCGCGGGCTCCCTCCTCAGGCTCGACAACCGCCCGGGACAGGAAAAGCTCGACGGTCGTCCCTTCTCCGACCGTGCTTCGAATCGTGACGGTGCCGCCGGATTGCTGGGCCAGTCCATAGACCATCGGGAGACCGAGACCTGTTCCTTTGCCGACCTCCTTGGTGGTGAAGAACGGCTCGAGCACCCTGGTCAGCACCTCCGGTGGAATCCCGCTTCCGGTGTCCGTGACGGAGATCACCACATACTCGCCTCCGCTCAATTCGGGGATCCGTCCTTCGTCCAATGTCTCGTTGCGGGTCGAGAGCGTAAGAACCCCGTTTTCAGCCATGGCATCACGGGCGTTGATGCACAGGTTGAGAATCGCGAGTTCGAGTTGATCCGGATCGACCATGGCGGTCCACAGACCGTCTTGAAGGCGCCGCTCGATCCGGATGACGCCGCCGAGGGTTCGCGTCAGCAAGTCGTTCATGCCGGTGATGACTTGGTTCACGTCCACGGTCTGCAACCGCAGGTCGCGCTGGCGGCTGAAGCTGAGCAGCCGCTGGGTCAGGGAGGCGCCGCGCTCCGCCGCATAGGTGGCATTCTGCAGCAGGCGGGTCAGCCGGGGGTCGTCGGGTGCACGGCGCGAGGCGAGATCCAGACTGCCGAGGACGGCCATCAGGAGGTTGTTGAAATCGTGCGCGACGCCGCCGGCAAGCGTTCCCAGGGCCTGCATCTTGTCCGCCTGCCGCAAACGCATCTCCATCAGCTTGCGCTCGGTGACGTCGCGCTCGATGGTCGCGAGATTGGTCACATGTCCCGCCTCGTCGAGGATCGGGATGTGATTGATCAGGAACCATTGCGTCGTACCGTCGGGAGCAATCCGCTCCTCGATCACTTCATCGGGAATTCGTGCTGCGATCGCTCGCCGCTCCGCCTCCTCGATCATCGTGGCCCGTTCCGGTGCCACGTAGTCCCGCTCCTTGCGCCCTAGGCAGTCTTCCGAATGGCAGCCGAGGCTTCGTGCCTTGCTGGCGTTGAGGCGGACGAAACGCCCGTCCAGATCCTTGAACGAGATGAGGTCGCCGGTGCTTTCCATCAGCCCGCGCAGGAGTGCGCGCTCCGTATCGAGCTTGCGGGCCAGCACGCGCCGCTGGTAGGCCGCAGCGACCATGTTCGAGAGGGCGGCTGGATCCCAGGGCTTTGGAACATAAGCCATGATTCGACCCTTGTTCACCGCACCGATCACCGCTTTGAGATCCGCATAGCCGGTGAGAAGGATCGCATCCGCATCGGTCTCGTGCCGGGCCTTGGCCAGGAACTCGTCACCCTGCATCTCGGGCATACGCTGATCCGAGATAATGATGGCGATGTCAGGCTCCTGCCGGATGATGTCGAGCGCCTGGACCGGCGACGAGGCCGTCAGGACCCGGTAGTCGTTCTCGAACAGATCTTCGAGCGCGATCAGGATGTCCGGCTCGTCGTCGACGACCAGAATCGTGCCATGGGTTGAAGTCATCTCGCTCGGCAAGGTCATCAAACAGTATGCCTCGGGATCGTGATCGTGAAGCGGGCGCCTCCCAGGGAGCCAGAATCCACCGCAATCGACCCTTTGTGGGCCTGAACGACGCTATATGCGATCGCCAGGCCGAGTCCAGTTCCAGACCCGACGGGCTTGGTGGTGAAGAACGGTTCGAAGATGCGCTCCCGCAATTCCCCCGGAATGCCCGGCCCCGTATCGCTGATCTTGATGGTATAGGTTGTCTCGTTGCTCTCAGTTTCAATGTCTATGCCGCCGGTTCCCTTGATCGCATCGGCAGCATTGCCGACGATGTTCATGACGACCTGGTTCAGAAGAGCCGGCGAGCAATACAGGTCGGGGACGGCATCGTAATGGCGCCGCACGTCGATCCGGGTGCCAAGCTTGTGCCCCAGGAGGGCCAGGACGGTCTCGATGGACTCCGGAACATTGACGGTCTGGAAGTCGCCCTCATCCAGGCGGGAAAATCGTCTTAAATTGAGCACGAGCTCCTGGATGCGGGCAAGGCCGAGCTTCATCGCGGCTACCCGATCGCGCGACTTCTGCACCTGCCGCTCCAGTCCTGCCTCTGGAGGGAGTTTCGCGGCGATCTCGGCAAGAAGCCTCTCGACGGTTCCCTGATGCGCCTGAATGAAGGCAAGCGGATTGTTGATCTCATGGGCGATTCCCGCCACCAGTTCCCCGAGGGAGGCCATCTTGGCGGCCTGAACCAGCTGTGCCTGGGTGCCTTTCAGGAGATCGTTGGCTTCGGCAAGCTCACTGTTGGCTTTGGCCAGCGCTTCCGCCGAGGCGGCCTCCGCCCGCGCCTTTGCGAGAGCCAGCTCCCGCTCGCTTAGCTCCGCCTCGATCCGCCAATTCTCGTCCTGCATCAGTTTGCGCCGGACGAGCGCGCGGATGCGCACCCGCATCACATCGGCTTCCACCGTCGAGGGAACGATATCGTCCACGCCGGCCGCAAAGGCACGCGCAAGCAGATCCCCGCCCTCTTCATTGCCTAAGCCGACAATGGCAAAGCTCGGTGCATCCGTGCCCGGAAGCGGCGCGAGACCGCGATAGAGGTTGAGCTGACGGCACAATTCGACCCCATCGAAGCCTGGGCTCAGCAGATTGACCAGAATGCAGTCCCATGTGGCATTCGGCGCGCGAACCAGACGGAGGGTCTCGGCCGGCTCCGTGGCCGGAGTCACGGCATAACCTTCATGGGCCAGCATGTTCTGAAGGTAGGTCCGCTGTGTCAGGCTGTCGTCGATGATCAGGATGCAAGCCCGGCGAAAGGTGCCGAAGCTCGGCGATTCCCGCTCGTCTCTGGCATCGCTCAGGGGGGATGAGCGCCGGCGCAGCAATGCCTTGATCCGCAGGATGATCAACTCCTGCTCGGCGGATTTCGAGATGTAGGCATCCGCCCCGCTTTCCAGGCCTTGACGCTCGACGCCCCGTTCCCGCGCTTCGGTCAGCATGATCACAGGAATCGCCCGCGTGCGCACGTTGAGGCGCATCTGGCGGGTCAACTCGTCCCCATTCATGCCGGGCAGATGATAATCGGCGATGACGAGGTCGGGCAGCTTCTCGTTCAGACTGTCGAGGGCTGCTTCGGCCGTGGAACGCCAGGACACGCTGAAGCCGTTCGTCTCGAGCATGTGGCGCAGCTGCAGGGCTTGAGTCTCGGAATCCTCCACCAGGAGGATCGCGGCGGCCTGCGCAAGGGATCCCGTGCTCATTCGCCCTGTCCTCGCGCGAGCCTTAGAATCCGGGGGGCGATCAGGTCGAGGGGCAGGCTCACATTGGCGCCGCCCATCCGGGCCGCAGCGGCCGGCATGCCATAGACGACGGCGGTGCTCTCATCCTCCGCCAGCCCATAGCCTCCCGCCTGACGCAACTCGACGAGGCCCTGCGCGCCGTCTTCACCCATGCCGGTGAGAATGACCCCGAGCCCCCGTCGGCCTGCCGATCTCGCCATCGACCGGAACAGCATGGTGGCGGACGGCCGCTGATTGCCGAGAGGCGGCTCGACGCTCACCCTCAGGGTGCCGGCAGGAGACAGCAGCAGATGGCGGTCGCCGGGGGCCACATAGACATGGCCGGCCGTCGGGATCTCCTGGTCCTGCGCCAAGCGGACTTTCAGAGGCATCAGCCCGTTCAGCCAGGAGGCGAAGCCCTCCATGAACGGAGCCCCCATGTGCTGGACGAGGAGGATCGGCAGTGGAAAGTCCTCAGGGAGAGCACCCAGGACTTTGGCAAGAGCGGGCGGACCGCCTGTGGAGGCGGCGATCCCCATGATGCTCGGGCGCATCGCACTCCATTCGGGATCGCGCCCGGGAGCGGAGGCGGTGCTCCTCTCCCGCCAGGGTGCGAACGAGCGCTGCCGGACCACAGGCACCTGGCTCATGATGTAAAGCTGGGTGCAGATGGTGCTGGCAATTCCGGCATAGCCGTCGCTCGAAAGACCGACAGGCTTCTCCACGACCGTGAGTGCGCCGGCCCGGAGCGCGTTCATCGAGATCTTGAGGGAGGAATCCTCGATGCTGTCGGCGATGACGACGATCGGCGTCGGGTGCTCCGACATGATCCGGCGCGTTGCCTCCAGCCCATCCATCCCCGGAAGGCGGATATCCATCGATACAACGTCAGGCTGCACGCGTCCGATTTCCCGCAGCGCCTCCTCGGCGGAGCCGACGGCAGCGGCGACCACGAGGCGAGGATCGCTGGCGATGATATGGACGAGCAGCTGCCGGACGACGAGGGAATCCTCGACAACCATCACCCGGATCCGCGAAGGAGGCGCCATACTCATCGCCTGACACTCACAATACCTGCCCGATCGTCGCCAAAAGCTCGCGCTGATCGAACTTCTGCTTGGTAATATAGGCGCTCGCGCCCAGATCGAGACCCCTGCGGACGTCTTCGGGGTCCGCGCGCGACGTCATGAGGATTACGGGAAGGGTGGAGAACCGCGGATCGTTCTTGATCGCCTGCAGCAGACCGAACCCGTCCATGCGGGGCATTTCCACATCGGCGATCACGAGATCGATCATGGCCTCACCCGAGCGCAGCACGTGAAGGGCATCGATTCCGTCAACGCTGAGGAGAACCTCATAGCCCTGAGCTTCCAGGATACTCTTCTCAAGGGTGCGCGTCGTGATGGAATCGTCGACCACGAGAATGGTCCTTGCCCGGCGCTCCTCCTCGGGAGCCCGGTGGGCGATCCCCAGACCGCCCGCGGCAAGCCTGCTCTCGTTGCGGATCCAGTGCTCGACCAACCTGTCCGGGCTCAGGACGAGAGCCGGCAGCTCATCGTCAAGAAACGTGGTGCCTGAGACCAGTTCGGACAGCCCGATCGCCTGGACATCGCTGACCAGCATCGTACGGACATCGTGGAAGGCATTGACGGCGAGCGCGCAGGTGCGCGAACCATGGCGGACGAGCACGGCCTTCACGTGTCCTGCCTCGGAGGGGAGGGGGGCATTCGGGGATCCTGTCAGGGCGGCCAGGGTGACGACTGGAACGACAACGTCCTGCCCCCCGATCTCGATTCGCGCCGTGGGGCGGCCCTCCACACTTTCCAGCGCATTGGCGGGCAGCCGCAGGAGGCGCTCCACCGCATGGGAGGGCAGGCCGAACATCCGCCCCTCGGCTTCCAAGAGGAGAAGAGGCTGGCGCGCTGCCGTGAGGGGCACGTTCAGCAGAACCTCCGTTCCATGGGGATAGCGCGGCCTGAGGAGAACGGAACCCTGCAGCTTTCGGACAGCCTCCGCAACGACGGAGAGACCGATCCCCCGGCCTGACAACCGATCGACTTCGTCCGCAGTCGAGAAGCCAGGCGTGAAGACGAGGGACAGCAACTGGTCGATCATGGGAGGAGGTTGGCCTGGATCGCGGGCTTGGAGCAGCCCGCGATCGACCGCGACCCGCTCAATCCGACGGAGATCCGGGCCGCGTCCGTCGTCACGGATGCTGATGGCGAGCCGTCCGCCACGGGAGGCGAGTTCCAGGGTCACCTCGGCCCGTTCCGCCTTACCTGCGGCTCTTCGCTCGTCGGGCGGCTCGGCCCCGTGGCTCACCGCATTGCGCAGGAGGTGCATCACGGGATCCTTGAGGGCCTGAAGCACCTGCCGGTCCACTTGGACGTCGAGGCCGATGCTGCGCACGTTCACATCCCGGCCGGCCTTGCGCGCGATCTCGCGCACCATATGGCCGAATCCGCCGAAGACCGTCTCCGCCGAGACCAGGGAGACCCGGTCGATATTGTCGCGGACCTGACGGGCGGCCTGTTCGATCGACCAGCTGGATTGCCGCCTGTCGCGCGAAAGCGCAGACACCTTGCGAAATAACGCTTTCAGATCTTGATCGAAATCGCGCAGGCGTGGGAGGAATGATGGTTTGCTGCGGCTCTGCCCCATAGGAGATGGCAGGGCGTTCACCTGTGCGTGAAGGTGATCCCAGCTTCTCCTCAGGCCGCGGATCTCCAGTTCGATCTGCCGCAACGCGTCGTCGATTCCCGCATCGGCTTGTAGCTCTGACAGAAGCTGGTGCATGGAATCGGAGAGTTCCTCCATCTGTTCGGCGCCGACGCGAAGATAAGATCCTGACCCGGCATCGGCGGTGTCTGTCGCAGGAGCTCTCGAGTCGGCTCCGGGTGGTGCCGGTTTCGGCCCCGGAGCCGACAGAGGTCGTGTCGGCTCCGGCTTGAGGACGTCCGCAACGAGGTCCTCGATGAGATCGAGGTTCTGCCGCACCGTCGCGACGGTCGGTTCGTCCAGGGATTGCTGCCCGTCGAGCACGTGGGAGAAGAGCGCTTCAAGTTGGTGGGCGACCTCCTCCACGGCCGGCAGGTCGACGGCGCGGGCGGCGCCCTTGAGGCTTGCGCCCGGCGGAAGACATCCGTCAGGTCGATCTCCCCGCCGCCCATGTGGTCGAGGGATCTCCGGATCGCCTGAAGATGCTCGCGGTGCTCCACTTCGAAGGCTGCCAGCAGCTGCTTGCGGATATCCGTCACGATACGGGCCTCGCCATCGCTCGGCCGGTTACAGACGGTAGCGCTCGGCGAGGCCGAGCAGTTGCTGCGCAAGGCTGGACAGGTTGGCGGCCGCCGTGTCGAGCTGGCGGGTGCCGGCGGCGGTCTGCTGGCTGGCCTGGCGGATGTTCTGGAGAGCCCCCATCACCTGTTCGATGCCGAGTTGCTGCTGGTTCGTCGAGGCGATGATCTGCTGGAAGGTCTGGACGCTCTCCTGGATCTGGCCGGAGATTCCAGTAATGGTTTGCTGGGTGATGTCCGTCCGCTCCTTGCCGGCCGCAACGCGCTTAACCGCCTCCTCCGTGAGCATGACGGACGAGTTGATGCCGCGCTGAATGTCGCCCAGAATCGAGCGCACCTGCAGGGTCGCGTCCTTGGCCTGATCGGCAAGCGTCTTCATCTCAGACGCCACCACTGCGAAGCTGCGGCCGTTCTCTCCCGCTGCAGCAGCCTCGATGGCTGCATTGAGGGCGAGAAGATGCGTGCGTTCGGAAATGTCATTGACCGATGCGATGATCTCGCCGACCGCCTGCGTCTTCTCGCTCAAGGCAACGATGTTTTCCGCCACAGCCTCCGCCTGCTCGCGGATGGCATCCATTGCACGTGCGGTTTCCTCCACGGCCTGCAATCCTGAGATGCTGGTCTGCGCAGCAGCCTGCGCGGATGCGATGACCTCCTGCGCACGCTTGCCGATCTGGGTGCCCGAATGCGTGATCTCGTCCACGGTCGCGGCGGTTTCCTGAACGGCTGCCAACTGCTCTTCGACGGAGGCGGCCTGCTCCTGGGTCGAGGCTCGGATCTCCGCAGCGGCCGCGTTCAGGTTCTCTGTCGCCTCACGGCTCTGCTGGGCGAGCTGGCGCAGGCCCTCGACCATGCCGTTGAGGGTTGCGCCGAGATGTCCGATCTCGTCCTTGCCTGTGACGGCCATCTGGCCGCCCAGTTCGCCGCGCCCAACCCGCTCGACGAAGTTCATGAACGCGCCGAGCGGACCTGTGATGGACGAGCGCAGGGCGTAGGTGATGAGGATGCTGAGAAGGGCCGCGCCCGCCACGGCCAGGATGATGGACATCCGGCTCTGCTCGTAGACTTCACCAATCCGCCTCTGTCCGATCGTGATCGCTTCGCCCAGCACGCTGCGGGCCTGGACCAGGTTTCTGTTCCAGGACTCGCGACTGGCGTTCAGAGCGTTCTGAGTCGCCGCCACCCCTGCGAGATCATTGCTCTGCTCCGCTGCGAACTGCCTCTCCGTCGATGAGCGGAGCTGGCGCAGGTCTCCGCTGGCGCGGTTGAGGATCTCGGTGATGCGACGCCAGGCTTCCGCTCTCTGGGAGGTGATCGAGCGCGCAGCGAAATCGCTCACGGTCGCAAGCGCCTGCGCCATGGAGGCTTCGGTCGCGGCGGCCTGCTGCTCCCAGGAGCGCGCCAGATCGTCCCCGGCGGCCTGCTGCTGTCCGAGGGAGCGCAGGTAGAAGCGGGAGAGGATTTCCTCTCGCAGTCCACGCATGTTGTTCTGAAGATCGCCGAGATCTTCGATCTGACGCATCACGGCGAGATCGCGTGTCACGATCGTCTCCGTCGATTGTCGGACGTCGTCGAGCTGATTGATGGCATAGATGCCGAGGCCGACCATCAGCGCGACGATGACGGCGAAGCCGAGAAGAATGCGGTTGGCGATCGAGATCGTCACGTTAGACTCCAGGAACAGAAGCTGTAGGCAGGAAGGGGCGCAAAAGGCCCTCGAGATCGAGAAGAGAGAGCGTTTCCTCACGATCTGCATCCCCGGACCGGACCTTTCCGTACCCGGTGACGGCGTCGTTGCGGAAGCTTGCAGCCTCCTCTCCCATTAGGGGAAGAACGTCCGCCACGGCATGGGCCCGCTCGACCCGGAGGGCGACTTGCGGGTGTTCCCGACGCAGCAGGACGAAATGATGGTTCTCGTGATCCGGGGAGGCTTGTTCAAGGCCTAGCGCCAGGCCGAGATCGATCACGCTCACGAGCCTGCCGCTCCGCCCGAACAAGCCGAACAGAGCCGGCGGTCCGTCAGGAGCGGGCATGCAGTTTTGGGGCGGCAGAACCTCCGCTACGGCATCGATCGGAAGACCGAAGAGTTCCCGGCCCGCGCCGCAGAGCAGGACGCGGTGGAAAGCTTCCGTCTGGGCATCCGCGGCGTCCCGTCGGGCCGCAAGACGTTCCGTCCGCTCGTCCAAGATCTGCTGCGTGCGCTCCTCAACGGTTCGGACCCGGGCCCGTTCGATCTGCCTCAGCTTGCGACGCACCGATCTCGCCATGCTCATCTCCGGGGCCTGGGCGGCCTTGCCGCGTCGAGATGGGTGCGGACCAGATTCCGCAGCTCCAGAGCGGTGAGGCCGTCCGCCTCCTCGAGCCGCCGATCATCGGGCATCGCCGCCGCGATGCGGGCGGCATTGGTCAGGGCACGCCGGGCGGGATCGGATCGCCCCTCCGCGAGCAGCAGCAGTCCGAGATGGTAGTGAGCCATGGCAAAGCTTTTAGCGAGGTAGATGCATTTAAGAAAGCTCTTCTCGGCCGCATCGGGTCGTCTCAGCGCCTGCAGGACGAGACCCTGATAGAAGTGGAGGGCAGCGTTCAGGGGCTGAGAGGCGAGGGTTTGCCTGCACAGGGCATCGGCTGCCGCGAAGGCACCGCCGTCGGCCAGGGCTCGGATCTCGTCCAGCAGGGCTCCCGGGGCCGGGACCGCAGGTGGTGCTGGGTGTGTCGATGGCGTTGGGACGGGGCGTGGCGGGGGCTGCCGTTTCGGCTGTTCGGCGGGTTTCGGAGCCGGGAGGAGCGGCACCCAATCCTTCAGAACCGGCTCGGACGCAGACGGCGACGGAGGCGTGTCGCCTGAGCGGGGCCGGTAGGCCACCGTCCCGGGCAGATTCAGGGCCTGCATCATGACCGAGAACGACGGATTCGGCTCCGCGTGACCCAGCAGCATCCAACCTTCCTCAGAGAGGCGGTCGCGCAGGGCTTCGACGACCCGGATCACGGTATCCGGATGAAAGTAGATCAGGACATTGCGGCAGAGGATCAGGTCGAAATCGGTCAGTTCCAGGGGCGAGGTGCCGTCGAGAAGGCTCAGCAGATTGTGCTTTTCGAACCGGACCAGGGAGCGGAATTCAGGCCGCACCTGCCACTGGTCCTTTCCGGCGTCCAGGAAGTAGCGTTCCCGCTCGGGAGCCGGCATCGACCGAAGCGCCCATTTGCCGAACTTCGCCTGCCTGGCCAGGGTGAGGAAGCTGTCGTTGATGTCCGTGCCGACGATACTGACACGCCAGGTCCCAAGGTTCTCGCCGAGAATCTCGTTGACGAGGATGGCAAGGGAATAGGGTTCCGCCCCGGTCGAGCAGCCAGCGCTCCAGATCCTCAGCCGCCGCGTGGCGGTTTTCCTCCCGATGATCTCGGGCAGGATCGTCTCGCGCAGGGCCGCAAACTGTTCCGCGTAGCGGAAGAAGAAGGTTTCCCCGATGGTGATCTCGATTTCCAGCTTGGCCCATTCGGCAGAGCCGGAGATGGCATCGTCCAGGAGGTTCAGATACTGACCTGAATCGGGGAGCCCCGTGGCGCGCAGGCGCTTGCGGACGCGCTCCCAGAGCAGCTCGTCCTTGTCCTGGTAGTAGAAATGCCCCGTGCGCTCGATGATACGGCTTTTCAGTTCAGGAAAGCCGGCATCGATCGGCGGGACGGCAGAAGCGCGTGCGGCCATCAGGCCGGAACCACCCATTGCGCGAGCCGGTTCTGGGCCTGGCGTCCGAGCTCCGCCAGAACCTGCTGCTCCTCGGCAAGGAGGATGCGATCGACCGAAAGCAGATGGACGAGGCGCCCATCCCACATGACCTCCGCCTCGACGCAGCCGTTGAGGGAGCCTTCTTCCCGGACGGGTGAGAACTGGGACGTATCCACGCTGGCCACATCGAGAACCCGATCGACGAGGAGCGCCGTTCCCCCGGATGCACCGAGCCGGTCGATCAGGATCAGATGTCGATAAAGATCCGCCTCTTGGCCATCGTCAACGGGCTGAAGTCCGAACAGGACGCCAAGGTGGAGTACGGGAACCGCATGGCCGCCCAGGTTGAAGAATCCGGCCACCGGGCGAGGCAGGACCGGTGGGCGCCACAGGTGCGGCAGCGGCAGGAACTCGCGTGCAGCGGTCCGGTCCAGGGCACACGCGGTGCCACATACGTCGAACAGGATGATCTGCGGGTTCGCCATGGATTCGGATCGATGAGGGAAGGATGAGGGGGCCGAGAGCCCATTCGACCGTTAGATAGGCGCAAACCTCGGCCAGACAACCGCCTGCGCCTAACCCTCTAAAGCATCGGACCCAAAAGTGGACTTGCACTTTTGGGATCCATCCGATGCATTCTTCTTGAATGAGAGCATCGGTCAGAACGGACCCAGCGGGCCGCGCCAGCGAAAACCGGATCCACTTTTCACTGGCGCGGCCCTCTGGGCCCGTCCGATGCTCTAATAGCGCATCTGGCCGGTCACTTCGGCGATGGCATTCAGTCCGGCGGCAGCTTCCTCGGAATAGCCCGTTTGCTGAACGGCACGGAAAACCTTCTCCGCGTCGTCGTAGCGACCGAGCTTGAGATAGGACCAGCCTCGAATGAGCAGAAGATCGTTCTGTTCCGGAACGATCCGGGCCCGCTCGCTCAGGGCGAGGAGGGTTTCCACATAACGACCGTCACGGTAGGCCGCCAACGCCCGCTGCGTCAGGATCGAGGCGCCGAGTTCAGCGCGGCGCTCCCGCGTCTGCGGGGCCTCGGCGGCAGCGATGGCCGCTTCGGACGTCAGGTTCTTGCGCAGGTATGCGAGGGACTTGCCGTAGGCAGCCTCCTCGCGGGTGCGGCTGCTGCCGGTGGAGAGGGCCTGATCGAAGGCGGCTACGGCCTCCATGGGTCGGTTGATCTCCATGAGGCACCAGCCGCTGAGGGCGCTGTCGCCGGTCAGCCCGGCGGGATTGCGCGTCATGGCGCAGTTGCGCCCGAGGGCTGAGCGGGCCTGGGTCTGCCGGCGTCGGACATTGACTTCGGTCCGGGCGAAGGTCTGCTCGGTCTCGACCTGTTCGACCGTCACCTGACGCAACGCCGGCCGGGGCTGAACGGTCGGCAGAGTGGTCTCGCCAGGCTGCGCCATCGGAATGGGTGCAGCGACCACGGGCGTGGCGGCAGGCTGTCGTCCGGGTGTGCCGATCCCGTCCGCAAGGTCCGCGATCCGCTGCGAGCGGCTCCGCCATTGAGCGACCACGGCGTTGAAGCCCGCCCGGTCGTTGAGACGCTGGGTCGTAAGGGCCAATCCATAGGCGGAGGGCTCGTCGTCGGCCTTCCAGGTCAGGGCCGTCCGGAACCAGTCCCGCGCCGTGCGGATCTGCTGGGTGTTGTAGGAATACCAGCCCAGGGACTGGGCCGCGTCGGGGAAGCGCTGCGCCGTGACGACCGGGACGATCCGTGCAAGCACCTGCGGTTCGAGGCGTGGAGGCGGATCCTGGCTGAGGAGAGCCGTGGCCACGTCGAGATAGATCTTCATGTTCTCGGGCGCGCGCTCCCGCCATTCATAGGCGAAGGCTTCCGCATCCGAGATCCGCTCAAGGGCCCGCAGCGTCATGGCATAGCCTTCCGCCGCCTTGGTTCCGCCGTTCCGGCCAAGGGCCGTCTTGAACAGTTCCAGGGCACGCGCGGGGTTGCCGTGGTGGTAATTGTACCACCCGAGGATCAGCACAGGGCCGGCATCGCTCGAATTCTGGATCAGCCTCTCCACCACGGCGAGGTCCTCGGCCGAGGCTGTCATCTTGCTGTCGAGGGAGGCTCGCTCGACACGGCGACGGGCCAGTTCGTCGCGGATGGAGCTGAAATCGTCCGGTGCCTCCCCGGTCTTGCGCTCGAACTGGAGCAGAGCGGCCACCTGGGCCTCGGGAAGCAGGGTCAGGGCCTTCTGCAGGGTGGCCAGGCGTTCGCCCGGATTGGCGCAATTCTGCAGGAGATAGGTGTAGACGTCCCTCGTCCTGTTCACCTGGTCGGTTCGGGCGAAAGCTTCCGCCACTCGCCAGAGCACGTCCACATTGACGCAGGTGAGAAGACTGGGCGCTTCCGTGGCGACCTGCAGAACCGTGCGCCACTGGCCCGTGTCCGACGCATTGGTCAGGCGGCGGCGCGCCTCGACCGTCTCGAGAGCGGCGATCAGCTCCTCGGGGGGCTTCCAGTTCGAATCGGAGGTCTGACGCTCGGCGATGGCAGCGCGGACCTCGGCGATCCGGTCTTCGCGATAGAGGTTCCACAGCCGCTCGATGAGCGGGTCGGGTGCCGCGGCCCCGGGATTGCCCGAGAGCTGCGATAGGTCACTCGGGGGAGACCAGTTGGGATAGAGCGCCCGCAACCGTGCGATTTCCGCATTCACGCGGCGAGTGTCGCCCTGCGATGCAAAATAGCGCAAAGCGGATTCGTCGACCTGCGGCTGTGATCCGTTTGCGGGAGGTGCCGGTGACGGCGGCGTTGCGGCGGGCGGCTGATTGCCGTCCGAGCCCGTCTGCTGCGCGATTGCCGCGAAGCCCAGGATTGCGACCGCAATCGTTATGGCGCTGCCGACTAGCACTACAGATCCTATGGGGGTGGATAGCGGTCCACTCTCTGGCAGAGTGAGGTTGCTGTATCCACTCACGCTGGAGACCAACCGATGTCCGTTGAGCCCCGATTTGAGCAAACC